>JBHLMB010000255.1:0-5026 GCA_048938565.1 Promethearchaeota archaeon
TGGTACCTTATGCATCAATCGGCGGACTTAAGGAGCTTCGCGAGATGTGGAAAAAATGGATTATAAAAAAATCCTTGTCTAATCAATTAGACAATGAAGATAAGACAAAAACTCTTGAAAGATATACATCAACACCAATTGTCACTCAAGGAGTTACGAATGGTATTTTTGTCTGTTGCTCCTTGTTATTGAATCCTGGTGAGTATATTATTGCCCCAAATAAAAGATGGGGAAATTACGACAATATAATGAATAAGTTCATAGGAGCGAACATTAAATCCTTCAATTTTTTTGTAGACCAAGAATTTAACCTCGAAGGGATGAAAAATGCAATCATTGAAGTAAGTAAAATCCAAGAGAAAATAGTAATCATTCTTAATTTTCCTAATAATCCAACTGGTTATACACCAAAGAGATCAGAGATTCAAAAAATTGTAAACACGCTTAAAGAATGCTATGAGGTTGTTAAGAAACCCATGGTCGTTCTTGTTGATGACGCTTACGAACCTTATGTATATAACGAAGGAGAATTGGCACGATCACTTTTCTACGATTTGATAGATCTTAAAGAAGACGTGATACCAATCAAATTAGATGGTATAACGAAAGAATTGTTGGTATATGGAGGAAGAGTTGGATTTTTAACAATGGGATTAAAATCTTCTTGGGTAAAAGATGATAAAGAATTGGAAATCCTTAAGAATGAACTTAATAACAAGCTTGAAGGCATTGCAAGAAGTACAATATCAAACACAAATCATTTTTACCAAGCAGTTACCCTCCAAATTTTCCAAAATAAAGGAATGGAAGGAATAATTCAGGAACGAGAAAAAGTAAGGATGTTGTTAGAAGCAAGATATAAGAAGATAAATGAAGAATTTGCACGAGTCAACAATCCTGATGTTTCAATAGATCCTAATTCGGGGGGATTTTTTCTCTTTATGAACTTAAATCCAAAAAAGATCAAGGCTTCTGAGTTTGCAGATCACCTTTTAAAAAAATATAAGATTGGTGTCATCCCCATTGAAAAATTAAACAACAATATCAACGGGATACGAATAGCTTACGCCTCTGTCGACATAAATAAAATACCCGATTTTATCGATCGAATAAATCAAGCCCTGAAAGATTTTTAACTTTTCTTTTTCCAAAACTATTCAATTTCTATGATGTATTATATAAAACAAAAATTATCCTGTCAAATTTGATTTTTTTAAACTTAAAAGAAATAAGAAGAACGGATTTTACTTGAGCTATTAAGAACATTTTTATACAGATTAATTTATAATAATTATAACTTTTAAATTAAAAAAATCTAAAGTTGATAAAATAATGAAGATCTATTTAGTCGACAAGGGAGAACTAAAAGAAATTGACAAATTAGTCTTTTCCACGGGCGATGTATACTTAATTGACGACGAAAAAACCATTTTTATATGGATTGGGAGCAAGTGCAGCATTGATGAAAAAACAAGCGGGGCCGCACAGGCTCGGAAATTGGACCAAGAAAGAGGAGGTGCTGCAAAAATAATTACAGTCGATCAAAACCAAGAAACCGAGGAATTTCTCAAGCTCATTGCGAGCAAGGGAACCATGAAAATCGTTGAGAAAAATATTGCTAAAACAATGCTTAAAGATGTTATGACTGGTGATTTTGCAGGCTTTACGGAACATGTTAATGTCTTATATCGCGTTTCTTCTGAAGAATTTGAGGACATCAACGCGATGAAGATGATACAAGTTCCGTTCTCTAAAGACTCATTGGATTCTGAAGATTGCTTTGTTTTAGATATGGGTACGAGCGTGTATGTCTGGCAAGGAAATACCTGCAATGTCAAGGAAAGAGTCAAATCAGGCCAATGGGCTCGCAATATCGATGCTGAACGTGCGGGCGACCAAAATGAAATAATCTGCGAGGAAGGTGACGATACTGAGTTTCTTGCTGCCCTGGCAAAAGGAGAACATTACAAGGAATCGGATGCTGTCCAACTTTCTGCAGATTCAGATTTAGAAAAAGAATCTGAAATGGATAAAATTGCAGCTAAAGTTGAACCCGAAACCAAATCTGTAATAACCGAAGTTAATTCGATGATAAGCGAAGCCGCTCAAAAAGACTCAAGCGCATCATCTGCCGCTCCAGGCATTCCGGGCGCTTCTGATGACATGCTAACCATAGATAAAGCAGAAGGAAGACGCAGGTGTCCCAATTGTGGAAATGAAAACAAATCGTTAATTCACGAGTCCGTAGACAAGGGAAATATCATACTCGATTATCCAAGAATGTACGGAAAGAAATATAAATGCGGAGAATGCGGACAAGAATGGAGAGAAAAATAAAATCCTAACAAAGAATTATTTTCCTTTTTTAATTTTTATTCTATTTTTAGATATTACTCAACTATACATATGATCTTTAAGAAAAATTTAGGGTTTAAACAAGTCCCTACGCAATAACTTAATTTTCTTTTTTAATTCAATAATTTCTTTCTCTTTTTGCTCGATTTTACCCTCAAGTACCAATTTAAGATCTTTTTCTTTTTGTAAATCTGTTAAAATCTTATCTTCTATTTTTTCAGTTTCGACGATCTTGTTTTTTAGGCTAATGTTATTTTCCTTCAGTTCGTTTAGCTTTCCTTCTTTTTCTTGGAGTTGTGCAATGTCAACTTCGTATTTAGCAACAATTTTTTGAGAATCTGATATTTTATTTTCTAGTTTTTCTATGAGTTCGGTATCTGCAAGTTGTTTTTGCTTTAAACTATCCATTTCTAAAACCATGGCTTGAATTCTTTCTTCCTTTTTTGCTAAATCCTTTTTTATTAGGCTGAAAGTTTCTACTTGCTGCTGAGAGCCGCTAATCTTTTGATTTAGAGATTCAATGGTGTTATTTAATTCAAAAATAATTTTTTCTTTTTCCGTGATTATTTCGTCCTTTTTCTCAACTAGCAGTTCAAGCTTTTCATATTTGGATTTTTGGATGGTATCGTTTTCAAGATATTGAATTTGTTCCGTTAATTCCTTGATTTTAAGATCCTTCTTTTCCAAATCTTCTGAATTTACTGATTGCTCTGATTTATTCTGCTCGATTTGGCTCGTCATTACCTGAATTATCTCATCTTTCTTTCCCATTGATATATTAAGTTGTTCTATGCTTTTTGATTGGTCATATAGCTGAGAATACAATTGTTCAATTTCCTTGTCTTTATTTGCCAATTGCTCCTTTAAATCTTGTAGGATATTGTCTGAAGCTTGATTACCTCCTGTGGCTTCAGAGAGCTGTTCGATTTCTAACTGTAGTTTATTTATTGTTTCGTCTTTTTCTTGGATAATGCGTTTTTTATCGCTCTTTTCTTCCTCTATTGTTTTGTTAAGAATGTCTATGGTTTCTTCGCGTTCTCTTACGAGGGCAACCGTGGATTTTTTTTCTCTTGTTAATTGTACAATATCCTTATTTAATTTCTCTATTTCTGCGGTGTTTTGCTTTATATCATCGGATAATTTCTTGTTATAGCCCTTGAGAAAGTTTAATTGCTCCACGAGAGAACTTTCTTCGTGCTCGCTTTCTTCTTCTTCTTTTTCTTCGACCCACCCTAGCGTGGAGAGGGCGTCAACGATTGATCTATCTTCGTCGTCATGATCGTTTGGCATATGTAAAAGATCACGATGCTATCTATTAAATTTTATCTTTCTGGATTACTGAGGTTATTTCAATTATTCTAGAAATCTTTAATTGTTTTTAATAAAAAAAAGAAGTTAAAAATATAAGACAGATCTTAAAATTTTTTACCACATTTTATACAAAATAAGGCATTTCCCTGCTGTGGAGCCCCACATTGTGCACAAGATTTTTTTGATTTATCGTGTATGGGGCCAATAAGTCGATTCATTCTTTCAGCTCGTAAAGAAACAGCTCCAACGAATAGCGGAATGCAAAAACCCAAAAAGAGGATAATACTATACGAATTAATGTACAAGCTTGTAGCATCATATTCTATCATAGAATAAATTGAAAAAATGGTCATGTCCAAAATCTGTCCTAGGACCATTAGGAATCCTCCAACAACGCACATGTACGAGACCGTCTTCATGTCAAGTTGCTTAAATTTAATGCACGCAGCGGTCAAAACTAATGCTCCGAATAGAATTAACAAAGAAGGTAATAGATATAATAGAAACAATACGTCGAATGGAATATCCCATACCTCACCATTCCAAATTCTCAGTCCAAAGCTAAAAAATATATAAATATCTTCATAGGGTCCACTTCTATAATAATCAATTGCAGGGATAAAAAAAAAAGGATCCCTGTAATACTTACGAATGCCAGCATCCAACGAAAGAATTCACTCTCTATAGTTATATTTTTCATGATTTCATCGCCTTTTGATTTTTAACAATATAATTGTTAAAAGGATTTTGGAATAATAAATAGGTATCATTTATAAATATTATTTATTTAAGGTGAGTAAACTGATATTAAATCTGGCTTATCTTTCAAACAAATCATATCATATTGCAAAATAGATATGAATAACTGAAACAAAAATCTATTTTTCGTTTTTTAATTCCTTGATGCTATAATCTTTTGTAAAGACATATTTTTTATCCAAGAAGAATTTAGCAATGTACCCGATGGTCAGGCCTACAATAAAACTTATTTCCAATGGAGTTCTAAATAGGTTTGTCATGATAAATTGGATTCCAATGTTAAGAATGGTAGTAAGAATGGCAAGTCCCATATATTTTATAAATTCTTGTGAGGAGTCTTTGAGATTGCTACCGCCTTTCTTAAACACGACATATTTGTCCAATGGAAATTTTAACAAGTAAGTAATTCCTACAGCTACGATTGAACCAATGAGTTCAGGCATGTTTATAGGATCAATGGAACAATACAAGGAATGAATTATATCTAAATGACCAAAATTTTCGCATATGTAGGGCGCTATTACTAATTGATTCGTTTTTTGAATGAAATAATTCAGTGCAATCATTAAAAAGGCAAAGATCAAGTAGATAATAAGCTGTT
>JBHLMB010000256.1:0-5007 GCA_048938565.1 Promethearchaeota archaeon
TTGCTCCTTCAAGGGCAACATCAAGTTCCTCAGCTTCTCCTTTTTGCCCAAGCAATGCCTTATCCAAGCTCGTTTCGGGTATAGATTGATCTTTAGTGGGTGCTTTAGAAACCGTTTCTTCTTCTATCGCTTGATTGTCGTCTTGTTTTTTTTCTTTTTTCTTCTTTCCTTTTTTCTTTTTTGTAGCCATGAGAGAAATTGTTTTTTATCTTTTCTTATTAAATAACAAAAACTTATTATTTTAATAGTACATTTAGTTTATAAATCTATTTTAATCTAGGTTATCAAAGTTATTAAAGATGTTAAGAAATATTAGCCATTTTTAGTAAATATTGTTCATATGAAGTTTGGAACATGTCCCTTATTCGCACGGGTTGAAACCAGCACCCCCTATCGGATAGATTTGTAATGAAATCATCTCCGATTACTTTTCTTAGGATATTTAGCGCACCGTTTACATCGGCATTGAGTAGGAAATTAGAGCCACGAAATAGCTCTCGCTTGATTCGCTTGCCCATATAATTAACATGCTTTTGAATGGGTTCAAGATCTAATGAACTACACTTGGAAGTGTAGGATTCATCTACTTCCTCAATGTGAATGCTAACGAGTCGTGCCTTGTAGGTGATCAATTGTTTAAGCTTCTGAATGGGGGATGTTAACAAAATTTTGGTTATTTTGCCTACCCATTCGAATGTTTTTCTTGATATTTTTTAGGTCGCCTAAACAAATGGTACCTATCTCGTTATTCACGCAATACTCTACAATAAATCGAGCTGTCTTGTGCATAAAATCATGTATTTTATCATTACGGGCGATGGTAATGGAATCCAGCTGTTCTGTCCACTGAATCTCTTGTTTATCCTTGATGGAATGCAATCTAGCTTTTCTCTTGTTCCAATGATGATTGATGGACTTGAGAATTCGGCCTGAAATGATGAAAGGCGCAGAATTTTTATTTTCAACCGCCGTGATCAAGTTGTTGAGCCCGAAGTCAATAGAAAGATATTTTTTCTTATTTAATTTAATTTTTTTTTTCAGATCCATTGTAAATTATCTCCACCTCGTAAAATCGCTTTCTTGGTAATATTCTTACTTGTTGATAATCCTTGAATGACTTTTTTTTATAACGAGGGATGGAAATTTCAATGGGATGGGCAAGGGCAGGAAACGATTGCTTAAAAAATCGTGATATGGTCAGAATTATCTTATCTCCTGAAATCTTGCTATTTTGATTGGTAAAAATCAATAAGTGATAGTCCACCTTTTTATATCGGGGAGGGCGGGGTCATCCATTGAATTTACTTCGGTTCACCCCCCACTCCTAGATGGCGTTAAAAAAAACTCTTCCAATTTTTTTCCACGACCTTGAGAAGTTGTTGAGAGGTTTGAGCTTTAAATAGCTTGTAATAATCAAAATTTTTTAAGATGAAATTTAAATCTTGGTAGGCAAGCCAGTTTTCGAGATGAAAAAAATCTTGCCTCACATACCAATTTGCCTGATTGTATAACTTCTTGGAAATCGAGCATAATAGGTTCAAATACTCATTCTTAGGCGTTCTAAATTTATAGACTAATTTCATCTTGAAATTCTCTTTTTTTTAAGTCTATTGACATCAATGATTCCTTGCTTCATATGATTGGTTAATGTCGGCTTGGAAATTCTCAAGACATTTAAGACTTCACTGGCTTTTATAAATTAAGATACACATTTTTTAATATAAAAATAACACAGTCTAATGATTTTTAACAAAAAATTAGAATATACCAAGAAAAAGAAATAATCTCGAAAGGGTTCTTACTCTAAAGGAGTAATCTCAATCTTTAACGCATCTCCCTCGTCTCTTAGTGCATCTTCAACTCCTTCAAGACTCATTTGAGAAGGTTTTGGTCCGATGACGGTCCAAATAGCAGCTTTATCCTTTTCTACGATTACTGATTCTCCAAAAACAAGTGAAATTCCAAGCTTACCAAAAGTGGTTGCGATTTTTGCTAAGGCACCTGCCTCATCTTTCATCGTAATCCTGTATTTAAAATATTGGCTTTTGTCGTCCAAACCAACTGGTGTTATTTTAATTTCCTTGGTTTCTGAATCTGCAACCATCATTAATTGGGAGTTAGTAGTGATCCCAAGGCTTCTCCTAATGATTTGAGGGATGACGATGCGTCCTCTTGTATCTAAAGTTAAGATTCTTACTTCCTTCATATAATTTTTTGTACAAGCATATTATATAAACTTTTATCGAATAAAACTAGGCAATTGTTTAGAAAAATCACTAGAAATAAAAAAAATATAAAAAAAATAATTATTAGGAAGAACTCATTGGTGATGAGCTTTTAATTTTACTGTAAGGTCTCTAGCACGTTTAGAATACCAAATCAACAAATCTCCAGCGTTTTCAGGCTTATAATATTCCCCACCACATAAAGAAGCAGCTCGTGTCATTAGTTGATCATCAGGATTTCCAAGTCCAATGACATATATTACTACATTTGGATTAGCAGCAAATTTTTTGATTTCATTGAAAAACGAATCTCCATCCGTTGGAACACCATCGGTTAATATTACAATCATGGTTGGTTGATCAGGATTCATTTTATCGAAATCAGTTAATATCTGATGTGCAGCAACCATCGCTCTTCCCATATTTGTTGCTTGTCCATAGGCATTACCAATGCGGTCAACCACAATACGAGCCGCATCTTCAAGAACACCCTTTTTACCCGAGGCAGAATCCATATAGAAGCTATTACCAAAAGGTAATACCTGAGCTTCGTCAGCAAACCGAATGACGCTTACTTTTTCTCCAAATCCTCTCCCAACCTTTTCGCTTAGGAATAATACGGCAGCAAAAGCGGCTGAAATCCTTCGAGGAATATTTACTCCTTCTTTAAAATGCACTAAAAATTCTTGAATTTCTCGAGACTCCATTGCTGCTTTAATTCCCTCGATAGCTGGAGCTATATTGGTTACTAAGACATCTCTTGCCATCATGGAGCGACTGATATCAATGATCAGGATAGCATTAAACGGAATTAATCCAACAGGAGCTAGAGTTAATGTTGTGTTTGTAGTAATTTGTGCTAAGACATCTCCTGTGAGGTCTGGTACGCATTCCACAATCGAACAAGCTACATTTGCGTCTTTCCAACGTAATTTTATCCCTTTAAAAATAATATGCTTTTGTAACCACGCTTTTAACGGTTGTATGTTTGTTCTTGCCAAGCTAATAATTTGCCACATATTTTCTCCTGAAATGGGTGTCAAACCTAAGGAAACGCTCTGTAACGGTATGATTTGTCTCTGATTTTTTGATATGGTTACTTCAAAACTACCAATACCCGAAGCTTCAAGGATTTCACTATCGATAACAATTACATTGTTTGGGACATTATCGACTATTTGAACCCTACAAGCACCGCTTGCTCCCGTTAAATCGTCAGAGAACTGTAAAACATCACCTTGTTGTAATGAAAGAGAGTATTGAATACCTGGACTTACTTGGCAATACCCCATAAGACCAGGTTGGGAACGCACTTCTAAAGTTACCTGAGAAGCTTTCTGTAAGGGTGCTTCGGTAGAATATGCTACAATTTGAGGAGATTGAATGAAAGTATCTTGTTTGGTATCTATGCTCATTCTTATTTCTGAAGGATTAACCATTACGGCGTCAACCCTTGCCGAACCTTTGGCTCTCGTAGTTGGATCCTCCCACGCTATAAGCATTCCTTGCATTAATCCTAATGTTTGCAATACAGAAGGATTAACTTGAACTCTACCCCCGCGTAAAGAGCTATCAATTACTGGAGTTAAGATAACTCCATTTTTTTGCAGTTTTAAAGAGTTAATGTCGATGGCACTCGCTAGATTAGGGGTTGGGGCAGGAGGAGGGGTGGGGGCGGGAGGTTGGTATTGAGTTGGGGCTGGAGGCTGGTATTGTGCAGGCGCAGGAGCGGGGGCGGGAGGTTGGTATTGAGTTGGGGCTGGAGGCTGGTATTGTGCATATACAGGAGTTGGAGCTGGTTTTGGAGCTGATGTCGATGTTTTAAATTGAGGAGGGGGTGTTGGAAGAGGAGT
Organism: Promethearchaeota archaeon; assembly: GCA_048938565.1. Lineage (GTDB taxonomy): Archaea > Asgardarchaeota > Lokiarchaeia > Sigyniarchaeales > SOKP01 > FT1-020. Next base: position 4,079 of record JBHLMB010000256.1, read on the forward strand.
AACCCCGATGTCTGCAGCTTGCCTTGGTTCAGGAGGGATTGTAGGTGAAGTACCGAATTGAGGGATTGGTGCGGGTTTATATTGAGGAGCTGGGGCAGGTAGTGGCGCCGATGGTTGTAATGGAGTAGGAATGGGAATAGGTTCATTAATTGGAGCATATTTCTTTTTTTTTGCTTTTTTTTGCTTTTTTATCGTTGGGGTCGTTAAAGTTGCAACACCTTCTAGAGGTTTTACGACTAATTCCACACCGTCAAAATCTACTGCAGTCAGGATGTCTCTCGAAAATTGTCCAGCAAAATCTAAAATCAGGTCCGAGACCTGTATTATTGCGGTTGTTTTTTTATTGTTTTCTTCATTTATTATTTGGACCGTATCTCCGTTATTGAGTCCTAATTTTTTTACATTTTCAGGACAAATAATGAGTCTTCCGGAGCTTTTATCGTCAACATCTACAAAGATTTTAATTTCGGTCATTTGATATCATCTTTTCAAATTTAGATAACATTACCGTCATTCAAATAAAATTAAAAATAAAAAGAGAATTATGGATAACGCTTGGAAATTTCACCAGCGTAATATCTGAAAACAGTCACTACCTTGCCTAAATCTTCGAGTTTTCTGCAAGCTCCCATGAGAAAAAACCTACCAGCTGCGCTAAGAATGATGAAAGCATCCGATCCTCTCAGTACTACTTCAAGCATTTGATGATACCCTAACGATGATATCGCTTCAGTGGCACTTTGTAATACAACCGCGCTCATACTGGAAAATAAGTCTGCGTTTACATCGTAAGTGGGAATTGAAGAAAAAGCTAATTTTAGCCCTTCTCTCGTGATTAATGCGAGCGCTTCTAATTCCGTGTGCTCCGTTATGTTTCCTAAAAAATTCGATAAGCTTTGAGCTTCTTCTGGAGTTAAATCGGACATGTT
>JBHLMB010000257.1:0-5003 GCA_048938565.1 Promethearchaeota archaeon
TGGATTCCAAAAAAAAATATTGAAGATCTCATCAAAAGATTTAAAATAAAATACCAAGATTTCATAGTCACGGAATTCCATGCCGAAAGACTTGGAAACGAACATTTTGAAGCACATTTTCGAGAAAAAACTAATCGAAAAATGACTTATTCAGGCTCAGATGGTTTAGAAGTATTAAAAGAGCATAAATATTACTATGGAGTTCGCCCATATTTAGTAGACATTAATATTATTAACAAATCTTCTTTTAGAATCAACAAGAACGGATATTTTAATTATGATTCTGGAGAGTTTCAATTCTTATTAGATACGATCCAAACAATTCACGATAACTTGAAATATATTTTAAAACCTACAATGGGAACTCATTATTTTGAGGAAATACTTGAGGAAATTAATATTCCAATTCTAAATGTACAACCAATAATTGCAAAACTGAAAAACTTTAATTTAAATACAAATAATATTGAATATTTTGCGGATATTCTTAAAGAATCTGGTTTTGAAATATTTAACCAAATTGTTATTGAAGGTTCAATAAATCTTAATTGTGATATTATTGATACTGAAAAAAAAGCTATATTTAATGTATCATCAGGTGGAAAAGAATTAATCATAACTCCTCAGTACGATACAACATTTGATACAATTATGAGTTTTTTAGAAGTGTTAAATGAAAAAATAGATGCTGAAATAGACTATAGTCTATACAAGCACGCATATATAATTGAAGAACAAGTTTAGGGCTCAATACTATGATGACTGATGAAAAAAATTAATCAAACTGAGAAAGACATCAAAAAGATAGAAAAAAATCTAAAGAATTATGAAATTCAGTCACCCCATGAATCCGAACTAATAAGTACTATTAGAAACGAGATCTTTAAAAGGAAAAAAGTGGAGTTAAAAAAAAACAATCTTAACATTATTCAAAGAAATATAAATACAGTATATGAACATCAAAAACTTACTTCAGTTGCTATTCATCCTTTTTATAAAATTCATAATGATACAAGGGTAAGTAAGCACTTCCTAATTGGGATCGATCCATTCGTTTCAATAGACGAAAACAAAAATCAAATAAAGAATTTTGATGCTCTTATTTTAAATTTAGAAGAGAAATATAATACTTTGATATTCTTAGAAACGAAGACGAGCGGTGATTTCGCTAAGGCTATTTCAGGAGTAATTAAAAAAATCGTGAATTATGAATCATTTGAAATGCAAGTTTTTATTAAAAAGTATTTTAAAGATAAACACAATTTAGAAAAAATTGATCGTATAGAATATGTTCTAGTTACTTATCCCTATAATGTTAATGAAAGAATGAAACTTAGAAATAGGAAGATAAGAGTAAGAAAAAGCGAAGATCGTGAAGAAGAAATACCTTTACCTCTAATTATATGGTCAGTTAATAGAGCACATAAGGATAACGAAGCTAATTTCTACTATCTTTTATATTTTCCAATTAATGACGATATGGATGAAGCTAGAAAATTCCGTCAACATCACAATAATAATAATTTGATACGATTTTTAAGTCAAAAAGAAAAAGTTGATGTGTCAACAAAATTGTTTTCATTAAAATTCTCTCCTGTTTTAGATTTTAATTACCAATTTATTATGATTACAACGGAATTATTGAAATTATACAAAGACAATATTTTTAACAAAGACCAGATGAAAAATTTAATCTTCAGCCAACTCATACTCAATTTAAAGAAAGAAAAAATAGCTGAATATTTAGCGGATAAGTTTCTTAAAATAGGATTGTCAACAGGAATCTATAAAGAAAAAGTAAAGAGCGGTTATCAGATAAGATTAGGAAGAGTCAAGCAAGCACTAGAAATTCAAAAAGAAATTATTGAGAAAGTAAGCCTAAAAAAAGCAGAAAATATGATTAGAAGACCTGAAATAAAGTTGGATCTATTGAAAAAAGTAGAGATTACCTATAAAACAAATAAAGAGCGAAAAGGGAGTTTGATTACAGATTTTTTTCAAAAAAAATAATCCCTTTATTTTCACTATCTTTCAAAAAAATTCTTTATCCCCACACCAATTACAATTGCTTTTCCTCTCGTCAACCGCTTTTCTGCAATTCGAGCAAATCTTAATTCGAACGGGAATGTCCTTAAATAATTCCTTGTAAGTGAATTCCCTCATTTCTAAAGCATGTAAATCCTCCTCGTTGATTCCTTGCCCTACCAAGATTCCCCTAACCTCCATCTCAGGAAACTTATCTCTAATATATCTGATATATCCGGTGAGTTGGGAAATGTCTTTTTTAACTATTCTCTCTCGCTTAAGTTCTACAACTACTATTTCGTTTTCTTTAAAATAAATTAAATCAATGTAATTAAATCGTCCATCAGGCAATGTAATTGGATATTGACGCTCTAACCTTCCACCCAAAAGCGTTTTATCTATTAAATACGGGTGAATCTCCAATACATCTTCAAACGAGGCTTCTTTACTATTCCTATTCACGCTCAAGTTCCTAACTCGCTCAAGCCCTTGATTTTTCTTATATATGCAATTATGGCGTTTACAAGATCGTCTTTTTTTCTTCCAATAGGCTTGACATTCCATGGTCTCACTATAGCACGTAAAGTATTCATGTTAATTTTATTTAATTCCCTGGTCAAAGAATTTAGATCCTTGTGAATTAACCACTTATTCCTAATTTCCTCGGTATTTCCAAGAGAACTAGGCGTTCTTGAACTCTTGGAAGTAGTCTTCCGTGCCGTGGATTTAAGGCCCTCCATTTCCTTGAATAAGTCATTCTTTTTTCCCTCCTGATCAATCAAACCATTCAAAACGGAAACCAACTTATATTTTTGAGATGGAATGGATAATAAAGGTAGGTCTAACCTTTTTACCATTAATTTCAAATCTCTTGGTGAAAGGTCCTGAAGTGATACCTGAATTTCGTGATCTTTTTTTCGTAGATCTAACAAGCTTAATTGAAATTGAGAGACTATTCTTTTTAGCTTTTCTTCGTTGTAAGCAGAATAATTCTCGGAGAGTTCCATATAAAGCTTTTTTACGATTAGAACAAGTTTATTTTGCATGACCATTCACCCTATTATTTCATAAATTTTCTATCAAACTCAATAGCAAGAGTTTCAAACTCTGTTTGGGAGTCGGTTCTTTTCTTGGATGTCGCAAGAATATCACCTTTTCCTTGCACGTCGGGAATCGCAGTTCTGTAAGAAATTTTAGCCCCAAAAATCTCGCATTCCTTGCCAATCATGCCCTTATCTCGGTATATGGGTAAAAAATCTCTTAATTCCTGAGTTGTTTTCGTGCAACTATTCGTGTTTTTATAATGACTTAAAATCATCCCTCCACAGAAAGGGACTTTACCGTCTTGTCTTCTTTTTTTGGCAATCTCTATGGTTTGTTTGGAAGTATTTAAAAGCTCCGGAAAACCCTGAGACGATAAAGGATCCGGAATGATGGGAATGATAAACGCATCGCTTGCAAATATGGCGTTCTTGGAGGCTCCTAACATGTTCGGAGGACAATCTACTAAAATATAATCGTAATTGTTAATAATACCGTGCTTTCTTAAAGCTTCTAACAAGATTGCATTTTTTAAATCCTCGTAATTCACTAACTCCCTCTCTAAATTATCCATGTCAGAATTAGATGGGATGAGATCTAAAGTAGGAGTTAATATCTCGCCTTTAGCGTTTCTCACTACTCCTTTTTGTATCCCAATATCCGTATTGAACAAGTCTTCTCCAAACATTGCGTCTCTAAATATCTGATAGGCCGTGTTAACGGGTTTATTAGGATTTCGAACGACTTCCTTTAGATATCTATCTTGTGTCATTAACCAAAAAGATGCGTTTGCTTGAGCATCTAAATCAATAACAAGTACTCTTCTTTTAAGGCTTTTTGCCAAATATCCCGCAAGATTGACTGTTATTGTTGTCTTGCCTACTCCACCCTTTCTATTTATGAAAGAAATGACCTTACCCATTTCCTTTTCATCCTTTTTTTCCTTAAATATTAGTAAAGAATTATTGTATTGTTAATATATAAATTTTGAGTTACCACGACAGGAACATCATTTTTTATTCGTTGTGCATAAATAACTACAGCGCAATGATTTTAGTGACCAAAAGATACGAACGGGAATGCCCTTAAATAATTGCATGTAAGTAAAATCTCTCATCTCAAGCGAATATAATTCATCTTCCCTAATTTCCAATCCTACCAAGACACTCTTAACTACTCATTCGGGAAACCTATCCCTGATATCTAATATGTCTAGAGAGAGTTAGAAAATGTCTTTTAATCCATTGTTCATACATGAAGATATTCGAAAGTTAACGATATAATTATCAAGGTTTCTATCAAAAGAATAACAACTACAAAAGAAAATGTAAATGCAAGGTCTATTTAAATACTATTTAAATTCAGGGACATATTTATATATTACTTTTAAATTTTATTTTTATTTTTTTAATTTTATAAAAAATATCAAGCAACCTACGATAATAGTTATACTAATAAATAAAACAATAAAATATTCAATATTCGGGAGCGTTCCAACAAAAAATATTTGATATATAGCATCTACAGTCGGCAATATTTGTAATATAGAAATAGATGCTACTAATAATTCTAATCGTTCTTGCGATTTAGTTTCCCTAATATGTAAAATACGTTCGACGATGGTATTTATTTCTTCTTCCTGATTTTTTAAAGTATCTAATTTTAATAATAGAAAATCACTTAATTTAGGTAAAGATATCTCATCAAACGCTTTTCTTAATAAAAGACCGTGATCTGCATATTGTGAAACACCAGCTGAAGCGATATGATTGATTGCTTTCAGTGCGAGTAAATTGTAATTATGTAATTCTATTTTCTTATTATGAATTTGATCTTCAAGTTCTTTTAGTTTCGATTTCGATAAATCACCCTTTAAAGCTTTATTAGATGTTTCAATTAATGATTTTAAATCATTTAACACTACATCACTTGCTACT
>JBHLMB010000258.1:0-4998 GCA_048938565.1 Promethearchaeota archaeon
GCCCTCCCGGTGCCAAATTATCAATTGACAAGTTGTATATAGAATAATTAAAAAACCACTGGTAACGGAGAAAACTTTTGACCTTATTGAACGAGAAAATAAACTAGTTTTTTTTGTTGATAAATCTGCAAACAAAAATGAAATAAAAAGAGCAATTGAATCAATCCATAATGTAAAAGTAATTAAAATTAACACTTTAATTACACCTACAGGAGAAAAAAAAGCCTTTGTGAAGCTTCATTCAAATTACTCTGCTCAAGATATTGCTGTCGATTTAGGGATTTTTTAAATCATTTTTATTAAAAAACTTATATTCAATAAATTACATTCTCCATTGTCACTATTTCTTGGAAGTTCTCAAGAAATTCAAGCTTTAAAAAATCCGTTTTATCTAATATAGTGATCTTATTTAAGAGATTTATTTTCTCAATTGCATACAATTTTTTATGTATTTCCTTAATTGGTACAAATAAATATATATAATACTTTGAGTAATATTTTTTGAGGATTTCTAATAAGATTTTTGGATTAAATTTGATAATAGTAATAAATAAAGAAGTATCGTTGATTAATAAAAGATTATCATTAATACGATTGAAATCAATCTTATTCTTTGTTAATTCTTGTTCAAATTGTATGTTTAATTTCTTTAAATTATTAAAATCAAATTTTTGTCTTAATTGAAATAGGTTGAGACAATCCTCAAAGAATGCCTTCTCCTCAAATATTTTATATCTCCATAGACAGTATCCCAATGTTTTAAGATTGGTTTTTTTCTTTTTTAGAAGCGTTATATTGAAGAAATTGTTAGTTTGATTCAAGAAATCTTTTTGTATTTCATTATAATTTATTGATTCAGTCATATAACAGCTGACCATAATAGTATTGTTAGTATCAAAAAAGAAATTAAAAACTAGGTTGCTTTCAAGACCCCTACTAATTAGAAAATCTTCAAAATTTGGAATAAAAGAATTCTTTTCATCTATTACATCTAAATCTACACTATAAAATTTTAAAATAATTGGATTCTCTTCAATGTCTAAAAGAATCGTGTTTGATTTTGGTACAATATTAATATCAAAGCTAATATTTTCAACGAAAATATTTAAGAATGCTGCTTCAAGATTATCATTATTAAGGATTAGAATTCTTCCATCGATTTGATGAATTCTATCGATAAGGACATTATGGAATTTCACAAGTCTTTCCTTATCATCATCCTCAAAACAAATAAATAAATAAATCTTCTTAGTTTTTTTTAAGCATATTTGAATTGAATAATATTTAACATATCTTTTCATAATAAATTTATTTAATAGTGGTATGATTTGATTATATTCATTAATTTCAGCGATCATAAAGCCTATTTTTTTTTTTTTGTTCGAACTTTCATAAAATATCAACATTTCATCAACAACATAACTGAGTAAGTTGAATTTTGATTTTCTCATGAGCTAATAATGGTCTTTAAAAATATATATAAAGTCACTGTTTTATCACTGTTTTTTCAGATATTAAAAAAATTGTCTTTTTATATATATCTCAAGAAATATGGCTAAAGAATTTTGTTAGAGATTTTTAAACAATGATAAATAAAGTCTTATTCCTTCAGCCTTTTAGCTTGGAAAAAAAACACTTGAAAAATGAAATTTTAATTTGGGAATTATATTTAGAGAATTATTTAAAGTCAAAACTTCCTCATTTAAATTATGAATTACTCTACCTCCCCGTAGAACACGCTTTGGGAAATATTACAATAAATTCATATGTTGAAAAAGAAAAATTCTATGATCAGATGCTTCAATTAATCTCTAAATTAAAATTCGAACCAGATGAAAGAACGATGGTTGCGCTTTCTGGAACTACTTCAGAACATTTTTTGCCTAGTAAATTAATATGTGAATTTTTCCAAAACCATTTTCCAGAATCAATCATCGTATTTGGGGGTGCTCACGCTTCAGCGCGGCCTTATGATTTTTCCTACTCTAATTCACCTGTTGATTATGTAGTAATAGGAGAAGGGGAAATTATAATGTATGAATTAATAAAAAATTCAGCAAAAAAAAAAGATTTGCCATTAATAATGAAAAGTAACAAACTTCCTGAGCTAGATTCTTTACCCGAGTTGGATTTTTCCTTATTTGACAAGTATATTAACCATTTTTCACATCTTAGCATTAGTTTATCAAGAGGGTGTCCCTATAAGTGTAATTTTTGCATAGAAATAGAATTATCTGAGGGTAAGTTTAAACCTTGGAGATCTTATAGTCCAAAAAGGGCAATTAAAGAAGTTTCTAACATGGTAAATTACGGCACTGAACATGGAATAAATGCCTATGGTTTTTATGATCCTATATTTGGCATGAATAAGAAATGGTTAGTAGCCTTCTTAAGTCTCTATAATTATGAAGAAATGATATATGCTTGGATTGAAACGAGATTAGATATTCTTGGCGATAATTTGCTCAAAAAACTTATAGAAAAAAATTTTTATTGCATGTTTGGACTTGAATCTTATTCCAAAGAAATGTTATCCATTATGAACAAAACTATTGATCCTGTAGCTTATCTTAAGAAATTTGAGCATGTATACGACTTTCAAAGGAAAAACCAGAGATTTTTTATGATAAATCTCCTTTTTAATCATCCTGGTGAAACAAGAAAAAGCTATGAAACAACTTTTAATAGGCTTGATGAGATGGTTTTAGAAGATAATATTGAAAATACAACTTTGAACATTCGATTTTATAATCATTTTCCAGGATCACATGTTTATAACAATTTCGATTATTATGATATTAAATATGGCTCAATTGCTTATTATCCAGAGTGGTTTAAAAACGAACAGTTATTAAAAGCGGGTCCCTATTGTGTTAGACCTTCTACAGGATTATCACTCAGAAAAAGTTTTATGATTTTCACTGAAAGATATAAAAACTTATTGGAAATATCAAAGATAAACAAGGTTCGAAATAAAGAGTTAATTCTCATTCCCTACATCATACACCTCCAGCAACAAATTAAAACATTAGAAATAAATAAAAATAATTTTTTTTATTTTTTAGATCAAAAAGAAATTGAATATTTATAAGCAATAGAGGGCATATAAACGCTATTTAAATTGATTGAATTAATTATTATCAATTTTATGTTTCAAGAAATGATCTCTTGAAACTACCAAGAATAATCGCCCACTTTTTTCCCACAAATAATCGAAAGATTTAAATATGAAATTCAAGTATATATTTGTGCATCACGGGATTTATTAGTTTGATATAGATAGACAGTATTATCTATCGGGTTTAGTTGAGTTTAACAATATTAAAATAATAAATAAGGTTTGAGGAAAATGGCATCAAATTCTGATAATGAACACTTATTGAATAATTGTATAGAGTGTGGAGGAAAGATCATATCGATTCAAGAAAAGGGAGAAATCGTATGTGGACAATGCGGTCTCGTAATTAGTGAGAGAGCCTTAGATACATCCCATAGTGGAAAAAGAGCATTTACAAAGCAAGAAAAAGAAAGAAGAGAGAGAACAGGATCACCAATTTCGATTCTTCTTCCTGATTTAGGATTAAGCACGATTATTTCAAAAGAAAACATAAAGAATCCAGATTTGAAAAGAGCTGCAAAGTGGAATTCTCGAATGTCTTGGGATAAGCGAAACATGCTTATTGCCACAACAGAACTCAAAAGAATTGGAAGTAATTTAAACCTACCAAATCATATTAAAAAGGCTGCGATTAGGCTCTACATTGAAGCGTTTAAGAAAAAACTACTCAGAGGGAGATCCATCAATGGAATGGTAGCAGCGTGTTTATATTTTGCCTGTAGGGAAAAGAAAATACCCAGAACTTTACAAGAAATATTAGAAGAAACATCCGTAAATGCTAAAGATGTTAGAAGATGCTACAGGACTTTAATTAAAGAATTGAACTTGAAAGTTCCATCGACTAATCCTATTTCGCTCATACCCAGATACATTGCGGAATTGAATTTAGAGACTGAAGATGAAAAAACTACCATTAAAATTTTAAACTCATTTATATCAAAATTTTCTACGAGTGGAAAAGATCCTAAAGGACTTTGTGCAGGTGCCTTATATTTGGCCTGTAAGATACGAGGAAAAAGAGTCAGTCAGAAGGATATTGCATCATTAGTTGGTGTTACAGAAGTAACGCTACGTTCTAGATATAAAGAATTAGTTTCTAAACTAAATGTGAAAGTTTAAATTTCCTATTTGATTTATTCTTCAAAAATTTTCCTTTTTTTATTTATTACGCTCAAGCATAAATCTAAGAAAATCTGGAAGAGTTATCATATAACCTTGAGCGTTAGGCAAGTGATTCTTGATTCTTATAAAAAGTTGAGTATAATGATGAGCCCTTTCCTTCTGGTCTAAGACATCATTCCGCGTTTGCTCTCGAATCATTTCAACAGGTCTACCCTTTACTACATTTCTAGCGGGTATTGCTAATCCTGGCGGTACTTCACTATCATTTAATATAATTGCACCTTCGCCAATTGAACTTTCTTCGTGAATTAAAGCACCTTGAAGAATTTGAACATAATCTTCTAAAAAACATCCTAAAATTACTGCTCCTGTTTCTATTATGCAGTATCTCCCTATATTAATTGTACTTTTTTGCGAACGAGTAAAAAGTACAACTCCGTCAAAGATCGTTGTGTATTCTTCAATGTTAATCAGGGCATTTTCCCCTCGAATAACGGCTCCAGGCCATACTACAACATTATCATGAATCCTTACATTACCCATTACTGTTGCAGCAGGGCTGACATAAGCATTATCACTTATTTCTGGTTTTTTTCCATTTATTTCAAGTAGCATATTACTTACCTTTACTTATGAATGTGAAATAAAGCTTACTCACATATATTCTCAACAACACTACTATTGATTGAGTAAGTTATTATTTAATTAATGGCACCTAATATTTTTAAATCTTCATAAAGCCAATGAATTGTTAATAG
>JBHLMB010000259.1:0-4995 GCA_048938565.1 Promethearchaeota archaeon
GAATAAGGCGAGTATATCAAATTCTTGAACAAAAAGAAGAGAAAATTATTCACTTGATAATGTATGTTAATTTTTGACCTTCTTCGATTTCCAAGTTCAATTCTTTCCTTATAGCGTTCCTCACTAGATATCCTCCTATATGTAAACAAGAATCTTTCAAAATAGTGTCCTGATCCATTGAAGCGTTGCAGGGATATGCGTGATGGGCCTTGCTGATTTTTTCATTGAGCGATGTACCATTGTTTTGGACATACTTACATTTTAATTGCTGACAAATATAATGCGTTGATCCACAGGGAGCGCACTGTATCACGCATTTATCCTCAATGGATTTTCCATCTTTACTCATCAAGAAGGAGATGATGGGTTCACCAATCTTAAAATAGGAGATAAATTCGTGAATGTAATCGTGCTTACTAGTCAAATGATATCCAACTTTATTATGCTCGTTATATTCCATACTTAAAGCACAGAAAGGTTTGGGAAAAGCTGCCTGAATTCCTGCTTGTTCAAAGTAAGCAAGTACTTGAGTTTGAAGACCTGGAGGGACCCATTGAGGATCCTCTATAGGAACGATTACGGCCTTTACTTTTTTATCGCTTAGATAATCAGGAAGGCCACTTAGTAGATCCTGATGTATTCCGATTACGAGCAAAAAATCCACGGGAGGAATTGTCTTTGGAAGATATTCTCCTGGTTCTTCGATAAAATCCGATACATTTTTCCCGATTTGTTCGTAGAAGTAAATCGAGCTCGCATAATTTTTAAGATGCTCACGACACTTGTCGCATTTGATGTTTAACTCCAAGTTTTCACATGCCATACAAAAATCGTCTGAATTAACGAGATTACCAACAAATTTTTGCGTGAGCATTTCTGTTTCTGGACCAATACCATAAAACACCCCTAATGTGTATTTTTTTTCACACATCACTTGAATCACTTTTTTAACGCTTTTATTTGTATTTTTTATATTTGATAAATGATTTATTCTTGATGCTGAACATGTTCATACTCAATCAATAGCGATATTCTTAGAACGAGTTTTGATCTATCAAATTTTTAAATTCCAATACCTTACTGATCTTGAGATGGACCCTCAAAATATCAAGGAACAAATAACTCAGGAACTTAAAAACCTAATTCCAGAACTGAACGAGGAAGAAAACGAATTTAACATAAACCATCTCACAAGCAAGCAAAATGTCGTTGTTGAGGTAATTTTTAAGAAAAAACCAACTGATTTTCCTAAGGTTGTTGTTCTCAAGCTATTTCAAACGGAGAATATTGACAGAGAATTCCAAGTTCTAAAAAAACTTGAAGAACAACAAATTCTAGTACCAAAAGTATTAATTCATAATAATTCCTGTATAATGTTGGAAAAGATAGTGGGAATTAATCTTACAAGTTTTATTAACAATAATTTAAAAAATATTTCGTCTCTTCACGATCTCAAGCTACACCTTCGTCGAAATATAAAAAAGAGCGTGAAGAAGCTTGGAAAATGGTTTGCAATATTACATAAAAGAAATGTCGTTCGAGAAACTGAAGAGGAAATTGTCGTTTTAAATAAGGGTGATGCGCGACTTAGGGATTTTCTTTACAATCCCGAAACTAAAGAAATATACGGTCTTGATTTTGAAGACGCATACGAGGGAAATTATCTCGACGATCTTGCCTGGATTTGTTGTTCTTTATTAGATACGGATCCGGGTATATTTGAAATGGATGATGCCCGACATAAAATTGAATTGATCAAAGTATTTTTAAAAAAATACTACAAGACCAATAATGAATTTAGGTTTAATTTCAACTATTTTGCTGAACAATTAATTGAAAATCTGAATACGGTGATTGAACGTAGGGATTTAGATTCTGGTCTCGTCAGAAAAGAAATAATCCTGAAAAATCTCACGAATTTAATCTAAACTTGATAAAATACAAATTGTAATATCACACAGCACATTATCTATTCAATCAATAAAAAGGAGTAAATATTAATGGATAGATTGAGAAAAATTGGTTTTTCAAAATTAACATCACTTGAAGAAGCTCTAAAACGGCTATTTTCCCATATCCAAACCATACATGCAGAAGAGATTCATACAATGCAATCGTTAGGTAGGATTTTGGCAAATGAAATAATAAGCAATATAAATATACCTCCTTTCGATCGATCCGCAATGGATGGGTACGCTATTAAGGCAAACGACACGTTTGGGTGTTCGATTCAAAATCCCAGTAAATTATCAGTTATTGGAAAAATTGAAATCGGCCAACCGTCTCAAGGTATGAAAATCAACGAAGGTGAGGCCATTAAAATATCTACAGGGGCCGCCATGCCTGAAGGAGCCGATGCTGTCGTAAAGATCGAAGACACGGAACTTGATAATAACAAAATTTCCATTTATTCTCCATTAGTTCCTAGCAAGAATGTAATATATAAAGGTGAAGATATAAATCAAGGGACTCGTGTTTTAGAAGCGGGTACGGAATTGCGCCCCGCCCATATTGCTCTTCTCGTATCCATAGGATTGGGCCAAGTGAAAGTGCGAGCAAAACCTAAAGTAAGCATTTTTGCTACAGGCGACGAATTAGTAGAAGTAGGAAACACCCTTTTGGAAAATAAAATATATAACTCTAATTCTCCCATGATATCAAACCTTATTACATTATATGGTGGTATTGTTGTACGGAATGAAGTGCTCATTGATGATAAACTCTTACTTAAAAACAAATTACAAGAAGCAGTGCAAGATTCTGATTTTGTAATGTTCACAGGAGGGACTTCGGTAGGGACACACGATTTTCTACCAGATGTTATTAAGGAAAGTGGCGAAATCATAAACAATGGTATTGCTATAAAGCCAGGAGCATCAGCATTAATTGGTATTGTTCAAAATAAAATCGTGTTCTGCTTACCTGGTACTCCCGTTGCGGCCTATGTATGTTTTACTGAGATTGCGGGCCTTGCTCTCAGAAAAATTATGGATACCAAAAAAATTGATCCCAGGATTGTACTTCCCGCAAAAATAAGTAAGGATGTGCCACTATCAGGAATGGGATATTCTAATTATCTTCGCGTGAAAATTGAGAAAAAAGAAGGAGAAATGATTGTCGAACCAATAAAGTTAAAAGGATCAGGGATCATCAGTTCATTATTCAATATTTAGGACTTAAAGATGAAATTCGACTATTATTTATTTGACATGGACTATTGCTTGGTGCGTTATCCAGATCCAGAAATCATACACGTAACAGATGATATCATGGTGATGGTTCTCAAGAACTTACTTGAAGAAATACCAGATAAGGAAGAAAGGGACTCGTTTTGGAAAGCCCGGCCTAATTTTAACATTAAATTGGAAAAATGGGGCGTTGAAAACGCAGAGGTTTTTTGGAAAGCGTACCATTACAATGATTTTGTCCATAGAACAAATTTAGTTAAGTCAGGACAGATTCGCTTATATCACGATGTAAAAGCTGTATTGATCAATCTACAGGAACGCGACAAGATAATGGGTTTAGTTTCGAATTCTCCTAAACTTGTTGTTGAGAGTTTCGCAAAAGAGCTTGGATTATCAAAACTCTTTCAAGAAATATATGGGATCGATTACGATAACGAACCCGATAAAGCGAAACCCTCTCCCGAGGGAATCAATGAAGTACTAAATAAAATGGGTTTCAACCCGTTATATTCTAGAGCCATTATGATAGGTGATTCATTTAACGATATATTAGCGGCAAAACGAGCGAAAATCAATGCATGCCTCATAAAGCGGGATCCAAACAAATATTCCGAAGGATGCGATGGTTGGGAATATCAACCAGACTTTATTATTGACCAACTAATTGAAATTCTTTCGATATAATTATAAAGTTAAAGATAATGGAAAATAAAATAAATAAAATTATTTATCGTGCTTATTACAGAACTCTGACAATTTAAGGAAATCTTCATAAGTATTTATATTGTAAAATAATTCTTTTTTTTCGCTAACTAAAGTGGTCTGGTCGATTTTTTCTTCGTCAATATATCTCCCATCAATGATATTTATCCCCAAGGGAACCAAAGATTCTTGATCATCAATAGAGTGAAAAATTACAGTTGGAGTCGTCATATTTTTTATAAATTTTGAATTTTGTGCCATAACAGTAAGAGAAGGTTTGCCACTTTCATTATATTTTTCAATAATTTCATCTAAAATTAATGATGTTATCAAGGGAATATCTCCATTAATTAATAATGTCGTTCTAAGGTTTAAAGATTTGATAACAAATTGAAGATCTTCATGATAATCTTTTCCAGGAGTTTCAAAAATTTGGATCGATTTATAATGGGCTTCTACCAAAGCTCTTGTCTTAGGCGTGTAAGGTGAAACTGCTAAAATAATCCTCGTTATTCTCTTAGTTTTTAACAAAGCATCAATTACAAATTCAATGATGTGTTTCTCTCCTAATTTAAGCAATAATTTTTCTTTACTTTGTAAATCACTAACCTTATCGTAATCAAATCGACTGCCCTTTCCTCCTGCCATTATTACAGCTGTAACATTCACGATAGTTTCACCAAAGTCATAAAGCAAGTATTTCTTGGAAACAAACAAATAGGATTAATACGAATAATCGAGTAATTTCGTTCAGAGCACCTAAGCAGTCTCCCGTAAGTCCTTTAAAATGTTTATGTGACAACCTCATTAAAATAAATAATGGCATTGCAGCACCAAATGAAAAAAGTAATATTATTAAAATTATTTGAAATAGGTCTATTATAAAGAAGGGATTTATAGGAAAAAATATTAACTCAAGAGCAGGAATACTATTGTATAAGTTATAAAAGATTTCATGTAAAAAAATTGATAATAGAATTAAAAAAATTGACAACAATCCAGCAAAAATCATGTGTTTTTTTTTATTAACTCTAATAAAAGGTTCTGCCATTGGGTTCCTGCAGACTTTCCAACAGAACAAGCAGCAACCATATTAAATCTCGAT
>JBHLMB010000260.1:0-4985 GCA_048938565.1 Promethearchaeota archaeon
GGTTGAAATGGCAAAAAATAGAATTTCTAATTTAGGTATTTTTATTTTAAGGGTGACGTTTCCACTCATGCTCTTGCTGGCCTATGGTTGGCCTAAATTCAAGGTACTTGTTTCCGGCAACCCTATCCAGTTTGCAGATCCCATCGGGCTTGGGGTAACACTCAGTTTTTTTCTGGTGGTTATAGCAGAATTTTTTTGCATGATCCCGGTTGTCCTGGGCTTTTTCAACCGCTTTTTTTTAATTTTATCCTGACATTTGTTTTTTTCACTCTATATCATCTTTTTGAAGCAACATCGTATCTTTTTCTTAATTTTTCGCTTAAAAGACTAGCCATGATGAGCATATCAGCCAGTTTTTTAAGCTTGATTCTTACAGTAGAGCAGATTTCAAAGGAAAGGGTGGAACTTTACAAGGCTTCTATAGCAAGTTTTCTACTTGGTTTGACAGTAGTAATGACATTTGTTCCAGGAAATATTGAGATGTACGATCATGAAATCTGGGGTTATCCAACGCTAGGAATGAAAGGATACCTCCAAATAACTGTTATTTTTATTACAATCCTATTATGCTATCAACTTAGCTCCTGGTTGTTTAAAACATGGAAAAAAGCCCCTGATGAATTGAAAAAAAGGGCATTCTGGTTATTAAGTTCTTCTATATTGTTTTACATCAGCATTTTAATTCTTTTCTTGTTGGGAATATGGTTGCTCGTTCCAATCATTTATTTATTTACAACTCTTTCAGTGTTGATAGCAGCAATTTTTATCATCAAGGAACCGAAATTACTCCATATTTTATCTTTTGGAGGGCAACATTTAACGATAATAAATAATTCAACTGGAGAACCCATATTCGAGCTTTCATGGGTGTCAAAGGACGATCAACCTTTATCAGAAGGGAGTAAATACATCGAATGGGCAATTATCATTGAACAGTTAAGAAAGAAGATCAAGCTTAGTGGACAAGTACGCGAAATAGAGCTAGTTGACTCTTTTTTGTTTATCAAGAGGACAAAATACATCACGGGAGTGCTTCAATCGCAGAAAAAATCTCCAATTCTCAAAAAAGCTCTTTTAAATTGTATTGTAATGTTTGAATATCGTTATAAAAAGATATTAAGAACGGGATTAATTAAGTCTAAATATTTTCAAGACGCAATGGATATTATTAATCAATACTTTCCTTTAGGCACTATTAGTACAGTAAGAACTACAAACATGTTAAAAAACCATATCGAAAGCATTTTAAAAGAAAAAACTTACGAATTAGAACTTTTAAAGGAGAAATATGAGAAATCTGAGAAATTAAAAACCTTATTTCTTGCTTCAGTCAATCACGAGCTACGAGAACCATTAAATTCCATTTTAGGCTTTTTGGAACTTATTTTAGAGGATCCTGAGGGAGATATTAACACCGAAACTAGGGATTTTCTTGAAACTGCCTATAATAGCTCGAAGTACTTGCATAATTTAATAAACATGATTCTTGATATTTCTAAAATTGAGGCCGGAAAACTTGACCTCTCTTTTGAAAATATTTCCCTAAATGAAATTATTTTTGATGTGATTGACACTCTATCATTTCAATCATCTAAAAAGAACATAGAAATCAGCAAGAATTTTAATAAAAACATTACCTTAAAGTCTGATAAAAACCGTTTAAAACAAATACTTTTCAATTTATTAGGAAACGCAATTAAATTTACTCCAGAAAACGGTAAAATCGTCATTAAAACATATTTCAAAAATAAAAATAAGGTTAAAGTCCATATCATCGATAATGGAATTGGTATTGCTAAAACAGACTTTAATAAGCTATTTGTTCCATTCCAACAGATTGATAGACATAATAATCAAGAAGAAAAAGGATCCGGTCTTGGTCTGTTTTTAGTGAAAAAATTAATTACACTTTTAGGAGGAGAAATCTTCGTGGAAAGTGAAAAAGGAAAAGGAAGCGATTTCAATTTTGAAATCCCTACCGATTGTCGAGTTAAAAACAATCTTTTATTTATTCCAAAATAAGTATAAATGATTTAATATGAAACACGATAATAAAAAGGATAACTTTAGGGATAATACCGATGTACCTGATATGGAATACATTATTAATGGAAGTTTAGATTTGAGAAATCTTATAGATTTTCTTAACGATAATTTCTTTTTTCTTAATGAAAAAAAGGAAATTATATTCTCAAACACCGATCGATCTTTCTTAAATAAATCATTTTTATCAATTATATATGAAGATGATATTAAACAAGTTGAATTAGTCCTTGATAATAAAGATTTAAATGAAAAAAAACGCGAAGGAAATGAAGTGAGAGTACTAGATAAAGAAAAGAAATGGATTTGGAACGATTTTAAAGCAAAAACCTATTATGATAAAAAAGGATTATTAAAACACCTTGTAATCTTACAAAATATAAGCGATAAAAAAATAACTGAAGAGAAGTATCAAAGTCTATTTGAAAATTCTCCAAATGCAATATTATTATTAGACTTTACTGGGAAAATAATTGATATAAATTCTACAGTGATTAAAATATTTGGAAATAATAAAGATCATTATGTTGACAAGCCAATATTAGAATTTCAAGAGCTTTATCCCCCTGAAATAAAGTCTTATTTCAAGCAAGTCTTTAAGGCATCCTTTTTTGGAGATTTTCCCGATCCTATCGAAGCAGAATTCCACCCAACTAAGGAAAAGCCATTTTGGGCCATCTTGCAAGCATCACTAGTCAAATTTAAAGATAATACTGTCATTGAAATTATTTTTCAAGACATTACCGAAAAAAAAAAGAGAGAATTTTTGGAAAAGGAATTTACAGAAAAATTAGAAATTGAAGTAAAGAAAAGAACAGAAGAACTCAAAAAAGCGTTAGAAGAGCAAAAATTATACTTGGATCAAATCGTCAGGTCCTCCCAAGTAAAATCAGAATTTATGGCGACCATGTCTCATGAGCTTCGAACTCCGCTAAACGCCATTATTGGATTCACTGACTTATTGATGGAAGGAGCATATGGAGATCTTTCAGAAGATCAGTTAGAAACACTTAATGATATCAAAAGTTCCGCAGAGCACGAGTTCGAAATGATAAAAAAAATCTTAAATATCTCAGAAATAGAAGCTGGAAAGATAACTCTTCATAAAAAAAAGTTTTCCATTGGAAATATTGTGAATCAGGTAATATCGTCTCTCAAACCCCTGTACTCAGATAAAGATATTAACATCAAGATTAAAGGATTGGAAGAAGAAATGATGTTATATGCAGATCCTATTCGATTTAAAGAAATAATGATAAATCTAATTGATAACAGCTTAAAATTTACTGAAGAGGGAGAGGTAACGATAGTAATCCAAGACAAAATCGATCGGTGGATATTTAAAGTCAAGGATACGGGGATTGGTATAGCTAGCAAGGACCACGATATAGTATTTAAGGAATTTCAAAGAATTGATTCTACTTATGTGCGTTCTTTACCAGGCACGGGATTAGGATTGTCTCTTACAAGGCGATTAATTCATTTGCATGGAGGAGACATTAGTTTCTCCAGCATGCTAGGAGTAGGTACTACTTTTACATTCCATTTGCCAAAAGAACTTCCTGAAGAAATGCAAGATATATTGTAATTAGAATTGAATCATTCTATCGTTATTTAATAAGCCTATATTAAGTAATAATTCATATGATTCAAAAATGCATACAAAAAATGGTTAAAAAAATCACTCAAATTATTCCTACATATCATTTAATTTACCAAGATAATAAATTAAGAATATTATTTCTCCTATTTCGAAAATTTATTGATTAATTTTAAGTTATAGTACCCCTGATAGAGCATTTTATTAATTTAAAAAAAAGAATTGTGATTAATTTGATTTAAAAAGGGTTCTTCTCATATTTTCAATAGGGATTATATTATGCAATGAAATAAACATTCTCATTGTACATTATTCAACATTTTAATAATAGGATCATGGCGTGCATAGGTTTACAGAAACAGATGAAAAAAATCGTAATAACAGGCCCTCCTAATATGGGTAAAACCACAATTAAAAAAACTTTTTTTGATAAAGAAAACTTAGTATATCCGTTTGAGAATTTACAACCTACGAGAGGAATGAGCTCAAGCGTTTATAGTTTTTACGATATAGATGTTAGCGTGTTTGATTTGGCAGGGCAGGAGAACAATAGCTGGCTATATGATGAAAAAACCGTATTTGAGGATAGTAACGCAATTATTTGTGTTTTTGATGTTGCACATTCCTTAAAATTCGTCATATCATTTATCTTAAAGATTTTTAGAATTAAAAAAGAATTAGAACTCACTGAAACACCAATTATTGTTTTTCTCCATAAAGTAGATTTGGTATCTCCTGAATATGTCGCTTTAAAAACCAAGGCAATTAAAAATTTTTTTTCAAATCAATACATTGGAGGAAAATATTTTAGGATAACTTCTACTTCGGTTTTACACCCTTATTATTCCCAGACTTTAGAAGCAATATTACAGGTTCTTGTTCAAATTACACCTATATCAAAACATATAGCACCAAATTTTAGAACCACTCGGAATGGAAACTGGGAAAGATCAAAGATATGTAGGAACGAACTAGACGATCTTCACCTTCATCTTACTAAAAAAATGTCAATATATAATTAATTTTCGTTACTGAGGTTTCAATTATTATTATTATTATTTATCTTTATGCAAATATTTTTATTAATTTTTTATAATTAATCGTTTGAATAAATGATATTAAACCAATTTTTCATATTTAAAGATAATAGGATTATTTATCAAAGAATTTACGGAAAAGGCATAAACATAAACACTCTACAACAAATAATAAACAATATCAAGTCAGACATTAAAATTAATCCGTCTAAATACATCGGCACATATGATTTTTTTAACCATAAGTTATCTTATCTTTACGAATCCCTTGATGAAATTTTTTTTCTTTTAGTTACGAAATTGAC
>JBHLMB010000261.1:0-4980 GCA_048938565.1 Promethearchaeota archaeon
CTTACGGAATTAAGAACGAAATCTGAAGAAATGGACAATAAAATTGAGAACCTTAGAGCAAGGAAAGAAGAATCAACTTCAAAAATTCAGGAACTAAATAATGATATTGAAAAACTTATAACAGAATCAAAAAAACCTCAATTTGAACTCGATAACTTAACTTCTAAAGTTGATGCATTAAACGAAAAAATATCAACGAAAGAAAAAGAAAAAGGGGAGTTAGATCAAAAAAAAATCAACAACGAAAACAAAGAACAGGAACTTACAACCGAACACGCAACAAGAATGGAAGAACTAGAGAAGAAATTAGGAAAGCTTAAACAAGAGCACTTCTTCCCAATTTTTATTGTAGAAAATTCTCCAGAAGATATATCAGAAGTTGAGATTATTTCTATGATAATGACAAAAGGTTCAGTTCAATTAGACGATCTTAAAAAAAGCTTAGATATTCCTCCCATTATGGCTGTAAGAACTATTAAACAGCTAGCCATTAAGGGACTTATTAATTTGAATGAGGATACTAACGAAATATCAATGCATTAATTCTATTCAAATTTTTTTATTACTTTCTCTAATTTATTAATTAGTTTTAATGAATTAAAGTCATCAAGAAGATTAATATTATATGGAAAACATTTATTAGCTCTAAAATCTATTCTCAATTACTATATTGATTAAGAAATAAAATGCTTATCCAATAAAACTACTACTTTTTCAAATATAGAATAAAACTTAGTAAAAATTGTATTAATATGAGATTCTTGGCAGAACTTGAAAATCTGGATTTAAAGTCTAGATATTATATTAAAGATCTCATAGTTCTCGTTAAAAATGAAATTGGTTTCGACAAAACACTCTCTATAATCTTATTCGGAAGCCTAGCATCCAAGCAGAACGACAATACAGGCATATCTGATTGCGATGTCCTCATTATAATACGCGACGATGTACCTAAGAAAAAACTCAAAAATTTAGAGAAATTTTTTTGTTCCCTTGAAATCAAACACGATTTTCGGGAATACAACAATTCTTTCTCAAAGAAAATAATGGATGTTGTTCAAAGATCTACTGGAATGTTTGTTTCTCATTTCGTCTCGATAAGGAGCAATTGGGAGAATGCACTTTTTCACAAGATT
This sequence comes from Promethearchaeota archaeon, assembly GCA_048938565.1. Taxonomy (GTDB): domain Archaea; phylum Asgardarchaeota; class Lokiarchaeia; order Sigyniarchaeales; family SOKP01; genus FT1-020. The sequence continues at coordinate 1,137 of JBHLMB010000261.1, forward strand.
TTCAATGTGAATAAAGTTTTTTCTACATTATTCGCTCCAACTAAAATCGTTCTGAGCTCTGTAATTGACAATAGTCTTATAATTTATGGCGATGACCTTAGACCAATTATTAAAGAAATGTTAAATATTCCTTGTACTGACATGATAAAAAGCATCATTATGAATTTAATAATTACAATCTTTTCTATAATCATTACTCCGCTTAAAAATCTTAATTCGCCCAAATACTTATTAGAATCTATCAAATGGTCCTTAAGAGCCTCAAATTATTACTTGTTCAAAGATTCTGTATCATTGTATCAAATTGTAAATAGATTCTTAATGCTTGAGAAGCCTCAATCGAGAAATAAAGCTAAAAAATACTATTCTAAATTTTTGGAACTTAGAAAAAATCCAAGAAGAGAAATAAAATTTATATTTCAAACATTTTTTAGAATACTTAAAATACATAGAAAAGCCATTTTTTACAAGAAATCTATTATTTTAAGAGATAAAGCATCATCAATAGATTGAAAAGTCTAACAATATCATAGAATTAAATATATCAATTATCCATCAATATGGATTTATTAAAAAAAAAAGAAGCCATTGAACAGGAAAAAAAAAAAGTTAAACTTGCTCGAAATGCTTGGGCTCTCGTAATGGAGGAACTATATTTTCCTCCTCTTGAAGAACCAGAATACATATTCGATTACTCTTTGAAAAAAGGATTTTTTATAGATCCAAATAACAAGTGGAATATTACTATGAACTTGGCCAACATTCCATTGTTTATAAATGACCAAGATTACATTAATTATTTTAAAGTAGTAATGCTTCATGAAGCATATCATTATCTAATAATTCCATATGATGGTCTTACGAACGCTAGGCTTTTAAAAGCAGCCGCCAAGCATGTGCCCCAAATTCAGGCACCTATAGTTGTTAATTTTTTTTCAGATCTGATAATTGACACGAAATTACGGAATACGCATCGCTTATTAATTGAATGGGAATTTCGGCATACTTTTAACAATGTTTTAAAAGTCAATAATGGAAAAGTCAGTAATTTTTCAAACCTGCTGTTTAAAACATATCAAAAATTATGGGATCTTGATTTTAACCTCGATATCGAACAAAATTTGGAAGAAACTGCTAATAAAATATCAAAAGTTATAAAAAAGGATTTTGAAAATGAAAGTATATGGGAACAAAAGATTACACGAATTTCATTTTATTTAAAAGACATTATTAATACTACTTTTATTTTTAAATCGAGTAAAAGAAAGACGAATATGACTAATTTAAGCATTGAATATCCTTTAGATATTTTAGATATTATGGGCAATCCATTTGAAATAAAAAACTCTGATAGATTGAAAAACAATAATGAGGACGAATTAAGACAGAAGGCAGAAGAACTTGCGAAAGATTCTACATTTTCAGAATTCTATGGATCTGCTTCACAAGCAGGATTAATAGTAGATAATGATCCTTTAGCCACCTGGTATCGAGGTTTAGCTAAAGATTTAATTAAAATAGAGATTTTCGCACAAAAACCTAGGGGAGTAAATCCAATTTATCCTCAGAAGTGGAAACTTGGAGATCCAATAGGAGATTTGGATGTTCCACTTACATTATCTAGTAATCCTATCATAATTCCAAATATTACTACTAAAAAATGGATTCGGAAAGATCTAATTGGATTAAATCCCTCTAAATCAATTCCTGACCTTCTAATAGTTTTAGATTCTTCTGGATCGATGAAATGGAAATATAATACAAGATCTGACCATTCAAGAGGAGCATATCATTCAGCAGTAATAGCCTCTTTTGCCGCTCTTCATCACGCGTTAAGTAAAGGGGCAAGATGTAATGTAATAAACTTTGCAGGAAGTATTTCTACTTCTTCTTGGACAAAAGATTATTCTAAGGTTGAAACTGAAATATTGCATTATCAAGGAAGCGGAACAATTTTACCCTTAAATGCTCTTTCTTTCGCTTGTGATATCGCCAGAGAAAAAGTGTTGATATTTATAATCTCCGATTTTGGAATCTCCAATTGGATAAAAGCAAAGGAATTTTTAGTCTCCCTTGTTTCTAGAGGGCACATAGTGGTATGTTTATTTATTGGCAGTCATAACAAAATACATAATAAATTTAAAGATATGATAAATGTTCTGGATTTTTATGCCATTGAACATCATCGTGATATAGTTGATTTAGTCATAGACCGAGTAAAAAAATATTACAATTGAACAATTTTATTTTGATAACTATTTTTCTAAACTGCAATTTAACGTTTAATGAAAAATATAATTTATCTAAAATATGAATCAGATCCTAAATTTTTTCCTTCCTCAATTGTTGTTGAATTCGTTTGCCTGTTAAGAGATTCGAAAAAATCTTCCATTTCTTTGATTTTCTTGTCTATATGACTAAGATCGATTGAAATGCTAAAATATTCTCCCAATAGTGAAGCAAGTGCCTTGGAAGCCTTAGGTTCAAGACTCATTATCGGTAAAGGATTAGTTTCAGCTAGTAAGCAGACTCCTGGAGCATATCCCCTCAACCCTGCCCATGCTGGCAATATTCCATTAGCGCCTGCTATAACTCCGTTTTTCATTATTACTGTGTGTTTGTATTGAGTAAATGATTTTATTATATCATCTTGAGTTCCACATATATGGATGTTAGGAGGTTCTTGAACAATATCAGTTACTAACGCAGCTGTACTAATATATAACTTGATTTTGTCTCCAGTAATTTCTTTCATTATATCGCAAAACTTTTTGGAAAATTCAAATACTCCATTAGAGCTCTGTGGTTGATAATCTCCCGTTAAGATGAAAAGATCATTTTTTTTATTAAATTCGTTTCTTGGTTTGAAATATACTTGAGCAGATGGAATTTCTAATGATCCTCCCTCTACATTACTTTTTGGGGGAAAATCAAAAAAATCTATTTCCATAAATATTTCTGCTCCAATAGAGTCCTTAATAGAACTTACGGCTAGTTTTCCTATTAACGCAATTCCAGGCCATCCAATCAATACTATTGGATCGTGGAACTCTTCCGGATCAATCTCTTTTTTTTTTACAACACCGAAATATGTCATTGATATAAACCATTTATTTCTTTTTTATTAAAGATTCACCGCAATTTAAGCAAGTATCCTTTGTTCTATCAAGCCTTTTTCCACAAAATGGACAAAATTTTTTACTTATTTTTTTTGTAGATATTCTTTTATATCTATATCTATCTGATTTTGTAGAGTCTTTGCAAATGTCAATTTGTTTAGATTGAACTGATTTTATATTTTGATTGGTAGAAATTAATGGTGAATCTGAACTTTGTAAGGAACGATCATTTAAATCTTCTTGCAGTTTTCCGCAATTAGAGCAATATAATTTAGAAGGATCACGCCTGCTTCCACAATAATTGCAAAATTTTCCATATTTTCTCTCAAGTGATTCTGAATGTTTAATGGTTGCTAAAATGTTAGGTTCAGAAGGTGTGCTTAAATTATTTAAAACTGGTGGAAATGTATCCGTTATCGAAAGTTGGGATCCTCTTATAGGTATTCTTTCGTATCCCAAATCTTTTCTGGCTTTTAGTGATGCAAATAATACCGTCAAGACAGATATAAATAAAGGAGCGAGTAAAATTCCTATTATATCTTGTACTATTCTATAAATATACAACATAAGGAAATTTCTCGTCCCTGGTGCCATCCACGATATGATCGTTTCATTGCTAACATCCCACACTAATGGTACAATTTCCTGATAAATAAGATTAACGATAAAAGTAATTGAAGTAGAAAATAAAAATACTAATATTATTTTTGAGTAAGAATATTTTG
>JBHLMB010000262.1:0-550 GCA_048938565.1 Promethearchaeota archaeon
AAAAACCATTGTACGGAGTAAAAATGCTGATGAATCATTAAAAGAATCAAGAAAAATTTTAAAAATGGATATATTTGTGCCTTTAGAAGCCTGTTCGTGTGTATGGGTTCGATTTATGAATTTGGTCTTCAATGCAATTACACCTTACATAAAATATATCCAACACGAAACAAAGTCTCTTAATTCAGAAGAGGCTCGTAAACTCAAATTATCAGCAAAATGTGTAGTGATTGACGGAAAGAAAATATATACATCTTCCTTAGATCTAAAACGAGACTTACCAGCACTTCTTGAGGAAAAGGGATTGAAATTGTAATCCCAAGAATAGAAAGGAGAGTGATACTATTAAAAAAATAACATTTCAGTTAAGATTTCCAATGAAAGGAATCAGTACAAATAAGGAATTTTCCGTTCGAGTTGACGACGATGCCATCTTTACAGAAGCACTGGCAATGGTAGACAAGTACGCTTTTGAACATCCGCAGGAATCTCATTTTGTTGGACATTCACAAAATAGCTTTGTAAAATGCTACTTACAACTATTTTGGGA
>JBHLMB010000262.1:560-4959 GCA_048938565.1 Promethearchaeota archaeon
CATCTATTCGGATATTAATGTATTTGCTGCTAGCGCTAGAGGAATCATGCCCATTCAAAAAAGATTGGATTTTAACCTTCACGATGATTGCGAAATATCGTTAACATCGTCGGCGTGAGGTTGATGAGCTAATGTATCTAATCGAATTGACTATGGAAGATTTAAAACCGTTATTCGACAGCGTTTTGGCAAGAAAAATGAATATTACCAACACTACTTTAATAAATATATGATTGGCAAGGTATGACGATTCTCATGAAATTCTAGTGAGAAACGGACCAAAGGAAAGCATCCTTAATGCCAAACAAGAATAAACCAAAGGTGATCATTAAAATTAAAACAATTACATTAAAATTGAGCCTTCCTATTAAAGACTTGCAAGAAGGTAAAACATTCGTAGTAAGCATTGATGACGATGCGAGTATCATCGAAGCGCTTGCGATGGTCGACAAGTTCGTATATGAAAATCCTTCAGAATCCATTTTTCCTTTATACGAAGGGTATATTCACTACTATCTTCAGTTGTTTGTAAACATTGAAGAGAACCTTATATATGAGGACGTGGGAGTTTCGCCTTATGCTCCTGACGACAACGGATTTTTAAGAAAATTCAACCCAATAGGGGAAAATATTTATTTCAATCTATTCCCCAACAGCGTGATAGATTTACAACAAGATTTTGGATGTTGATGAGCGAAAGTGAAGAATAGATTGAATACTGCTCGATTTAAAACGATCTTACGCAAGAAATTCGATGTTTCAAAAGAATGTTTCCAACATTATTTCAAAACAAAAATAAAAAATTGAACGAATGAGGGTTTTCAATAAATGATCGTGAAAACCTGACGATAGGAGAGCACCCTACAATTATGCCAAATAAAAAAAATACTTGTACTTTCTAAGGTAAAAGCATTTTATTGGGAATAACAAATTTTTAATACTTTTCAATGTTAAACCAAAAGATTTATTATGCGTTCAATTTTCAAAACTAGTGCATAGGTTATTAATCATTGAGTTTTTAAAAGAAATAAAGTTAAATACTTGTAAAGTTTTTCCCGCATTAGATACAAGAAATAAATAACAGGAATAGATAGTAATGGAAAGTACTCCTTTAGATGACGAAAAACAAAAAAATAATAAAGACGGTTATCTCGAAACCTATATAAAACATCTAGAAAAAAGACTTCATATTCTTGAAATCGATAAGAAAACATTAGATCAGGAACGTATTAATTTACAAAAAGAACTAGACGATTTAAAGATCGAATTTAATCAACTAAGGACACCTCCCTTAATTACTGGAGTTATAACTGATGTTTTAGACGAAAATAACGAAAGACTCGTGATATCAACATATAGCGGGCAAAGCTATGTTGTAATTGCGAGCAAGAAGATACGCGATGAAAATTTATATCCTGGCCTCAATGTTGCATTAAATCAACATAATTATTCAGTAATGGAAATATTACCATCATCTACAGATCCTTTTATTAAAGGGATGGAACTGAACGACCTAATTCCTGACATCACCTACGCGGATATAGGAGGCTTAGACGAGGAAATAAACGAAGTACGAGAAGCAGTGGAATTACCATTATTAAAACCTCATCTATTCGAAAAAATTGGAATTGAATCCCCTAAAGGTGTTCTCTTACAAGGGCCACCTGGTACGGGAAAGACTTTAATAGCAAAAGCGGTTGCCAATAAGACTCAATCAACATTCATAAGAGTTGTTGGTTCTGAACTAATCAACAAGTTTATTGGAGAAGGAGCTCGTTTTATAAGAGAAATATTTGAGCTAGCAAGAGAAAAAGCGCCGACAATCATTTTCATCGATGAATTAGATGCAATTGGTGCTGAGAGGTCAGGAGATGCCTCTTCAGGAGATAAAGAAGTCCATAGAACCCTTATGCAATTATTAAGCGAACTAGATGGGTTTGATAATCGAGGTGATGTAAGATTTATAGCCGCTACAAATCGAGCAGACATTTTAGACCAAGCACTACTAAGACCAGGACGATTTGATAGAATTGTAGAAATTCCAATTCCCAACGATAAAGCCAGGGAAGACATTTTTAGAGTCCACACTAAGAAATTACGATGTGAACAAAATATAAATTTTCATAAACTCGTGGAATTAACTGATGGTTGTAGTGGAGCCGATATTAAGGCAATATGCAACGAAGCGGGAATGTTTGCCATTAGACGCGAAGCCACGCTTATATTAGAACAAGATTTTTTAGACGCAATAGTTAAAGTAATGCAAATCCGAACGACTCCACAGAATAACGCTCAGTTGTTTGTCTAAATTCTAATTTTTTCTTATACTCTTATTATTACTTTTTACTAGTGTTAGAAATATAATAGTTAAAAAACTAATAGAACTTAGTACTATTTGGTGATATATAATTGGTCCAGAATTCAAGGGAGTCTAAATTAGCTATTAAACTAGGAATTGAAGCCAGTGTCATACCTGAATGGTTTAGAAAAAAGGGTTTTCAATTTTTTGAAAAGAACGATAATACACCAGTTACACTTGCGGATTTAGCAACTCAAATATACATTATAAATTCGCTCATGGAGGAGTTTCCTGACGACAATATTATTGCTGAAGAAGAAGGAACTATCATTAACGAGGAATCAAAAAAGATAATTTCGAAATGTTTCCAGGAATTAAATATAGAGATTAATAATATCAAGGAGATTGTCAATTATAGGGGAAAGGCATCAAACCGCCAATGGACGATAGATCCAATAGATGGAACCCAAGGATTTGTGAAAGGATTGTTTTACGCCATAGGAATCGGATTCATGGAAGACTCCGTACCGATGACATGTGCCATCTCCGTTCCATCCTACGACAAGAGGGGATTAGCTTTATTTTCCGCCGAACGAGGGAAAGGTGCTCACGCATCATACGGAAGAAAATCATTTATAAGTATCAAGGCAAGTAAAAAAGCAAATGTACCAGATTTCGTTCTCTACCAATCACTTCATTATGACATGCCTTGGGTGTCTCAGGTAGCGCAAAATCTAAAAATTCATAATTCAATAAAAATTGATAGCATGCTTAAATTTTGTAAGGTTGCTGATGGAAGCGCAGATTTGTATATCAAACCTATAGATCCACAACATAGTTTTTCTTGGGATTACATGCCGGGAATTCTAATTATCGAAGAAGCTGGAGGAAAAATAACTGACATTCGAAACGAACCTTTATGGATTGAAAATGAACGATTAAGGTGGACAGCTCCTGGAATTGTTGCTTCTAATGGGATAGCTCACGATTTTGTCATACAAGAAATTAAAAAAGTAACATAAATTTATAGTAATAATGCTCAATCAAATAGATGTGTTAACTTTAGTGAGAGATTTTTCATATCAAAATTCAGAAAAGGATGACATTCACGGATTTGCTCATGTTGAGAGGGTTTTCAAAACCTGTATTGAAATCGGAATAAAATTAAATGCGAACATATTTTTATTAAAAATATCGTCATTGCTTCACGATGTCGGAAGAAAAAAGCAAAATAATTATCTAGGGACTAAAAATCACGCAAATTTTTCTGCTGAAATGAGCATAAAATTTTTAAAAACACTCGATTACGAATTTTCAAAAGACGACTTGGAAAACATTTCCAATAGCATAAGAGCACATTCCTTTTCAAATGATGTGGTGCCTAAAACTTTAGAAGCACAAATACTATCGGATGCTGATAAGCTCGATGCATTAGGCGCCATTGGGTTATATCGAACCATTGCTTATTCGTTAAAATTTAATGGTGGAATCAAAAGAGTAATGATACATTTGGAAAATAAAATCTTAAGACTTCGAGACAAATTATGCTTGGACTTATCTAAAAAAATTGCAATTGAAAAGCATAAATTAGTACTTAGTTTTTATGAAGGAATAAAGAATGAGATTTGTGTATGAGAAAAATTAAATTAGTTCTTCTTTTTTTTTCACATTTTCAATAAAAATTAAAAAAAATAAGATGATAAAACCTTGCTATACGATTAAGAACTTACTCAGTAAGGTCTTCGTAAGCGTCTAATACTAATTCTATTAAATTTTGAAATGTCATGGCGTCTTTGATGTAATCTTGCCCCTCGCTTTCGATTTTAATCTTACCATCAATAAAAGCAGGAACGGGATCAGTCTCTCCAGTTAATAAACCTATTCCAGTTTCAAAACTCGCGGAGAATGTGAACGAAGGATCATCCGCATCACCCTGCCCTACATCAACGACACCATCACTTACTTTAATCCAAAACTTAGCATCTTTATCGCTAATGACCATCTCGACGCACGTGTTAACGGACCCTAATTGTTCTTTTATATTATCGTTTTCTCTGGATATTTGTTTTGCGAATTCTAATAAAGTGCTCATATCGTCAA
>JBHLMB010000263.1:0-4955 GCA_048938565.1 Promethearchaeota archaeon
GACGGAATTCACTGGAAACGGGTGAGCGACAGGCCCGTCCTTTCGGGCGATCAGCCTTGGGAAGATAATGGCATTCGTTATGAAGATGCAGAGGAAACAGCAGTAGATAATCTAGCAGACATATTAGCCCTTGGATTAAATTCAGATTCAGAAAAATCCTATATTTGGAGACAATCAAAAGAACCCATTGTAATGGATGTATGCTTTAAAGTCGGGAGACTGGTAACTCAGAATATGTTAAATGCGATATATGGTGAAAAACCCTTTGGATTGTATTTAGCGGCATTGATTCAAGTAGGGGATATTATTTTACCCCAATACCTTGATGGACCTCAACCTACAATCGTACCTGTAGGAATAGATCAGGATCCACACATTCGATTGACAAGAGATCTTACCCGAAGATATTACTCAAAAGAAAAGTATTTTCTACCGGGAGCAACATATCACAGGCTTTTACAGGGATTAGACGGTTCTGATAAAATGTCAAAAAGAAATCCTAACAGCGCATTTACATTTAACGAGCCACTTGAAGCCATCGAAAAAAAAGTAAGGAGTTCGCTGACAGGAGGAAAACGCAACAAGAAAGAGCAACAAGAACTTGGTGGTGAACCTCAAAAATGCATGATTTATAAGATTTTGATGTATCATTTCGAACCTGATGATGATAAATTAAAAGAAAACTTCGAACAATGCGTTCGAGGAGAATTATTATGCGGAGCTTGTAAGAAAAACGCTATAGAAAAAGTCATATCTTTTATCAAGCATCATCAAAAGAAGAAAGAAAAACTAATAGATAAAGCTCGAGACCTATTAGCTATAAAATAAATTAAAGGAGCTCCTTGGTGATATTACCAAGCTCGTTGATGAAATCAGAAAAATTATCCAATAGCGATTCTTTACTTTCTTCTTTCACAAGCACGGAAACATAAAAATTATCTTTTCCAATGCTAATTTTATGCAGATAAGATAAAATATTGTTTTCAATTGTCGTAAAGTTGTAATCACTATCGTACTTTTCTTCTTGCATGCGTTTCAAAAGATACAAGTGCTCCTTGATTGATTCTAGTAATACAATATAAGAGTCGGGATCTATCTCTTCAGAATAAAATTCACTTATAATAATACCATTCTCGTCGAATAAGATAAGAGAAGAGCAGTTAAATTTCTCTAAATATGATTCTAACAAGTGAGAGAGTTCAAAAAATTTTGGATCAAACACGGAAAGCGCATAAGAAATCAACTGAACTATGCTGATAATGTCGTATATTGAAGTTTGTTGAAACAAGATCTTTACTTTTGGATATTTCTTGAAAATTAGTTCCCTTAATTCAGTAATATTTTCATTTATAACCTCGTTTCCCCTTAATTCAGGATCAAATTTGTGAAAAGAAACGATTAATGGAACATCCATAGAATTTTCATCAAAATATTTCAAAATCATATCCAAATATCCAAGCGACATTTCAAAACGCTCTTTATCTTGAATGTCTATGATGAATAGGACCAAGTTAGTATCTGAAAAGTACGCATCCCGGTTTTTTTCGTAAAGAGCACGATACTTCTCTTGGCCACCCATATCCCATATATAAATATTGAAATCAAGAAACTTTCGCTTGTTGTATTCGACTTTTATGGTAGGTTTTAGTTCCATTATGTACTTTTCAAAATCAAACTTCTTGTCAAGAGCCGTAAGGATGCTCGATTTACCGGCGTAATCTAATCCACTTAAAATTATTTTTAAGGTGTTATCCACAGATTTTCACATCCATTTTATGTTAGCTACCTTGATATATGAACTCAATAATAATATTCTTATAAAATCTATAAATAAATATTTTTATTTTTAGTATGTGTTATATTTTTCATAAATAACTCTTATTAGGTTATCAATTTTATTAAAAATATTTAAATCTATTTGAAATACACATTTATGCGAATGTTGAAGCACAATTACTATTAGGAGTTCACCCTATAAGTTATATATGCCATCTTTCATCCATTTTCTTATCAATTTGATATAAACGAGATTTTACTTAATTTGTGATTTAAAACCTGAAAATTGATCAAATTCTAATTCTTTTTGAAAAAAATATGTGGATATTATACTTGGCACATTTCAATGACATACATTTTTTTTAAGAACTTATTTCAAACTTACCTTAACAATATAATAATATAATTGATTCAAATGATCGATTTAGAAAACCACTTTTTAGAAAATTTAAGACATCAAATAAAACTCAAAGAGCTTTCCGAGTTTAAAAAAAGCATTCCCTGTTTCAGCGATCAACTTAACGAGTGTGATAAAGCTGTTCAAGAGATAAAGGAAAAATTCGATGAGATTCGTAAACGAGAAGCATATAGAAGGATTGTTGGAAACATCAGGAAAGATTTTAGCGATAATTAAATATTCTACTATATTTTTTTTTCATTCTCCAACTAAAGTTAGCATAATCTCCCTATTTCTACTTTTTTCATCAAATTCACAAAAGATTATTTGTTCCCAAGTCCCTAATAATAATTTTTTATTTCTAAGGGGAAACGATTGGGATGTTTTGATCAAAAAGCTACGTAAATGCCCTGCTCCATTGTGATCACCCCATGTGGCGTGATGCTTGTAATTTTCATTATAAGGGATGATGTTTTCCAAAAATTCCTTGATGTCGTATTTTACGAGGCCAGGTTCGTATTCTGTCGTTGAAATTGCCCCTGTAGATCCCCTGATATGAACATTAACTATCCCATCATTCACATTACTTTCTTCGATCGCAGCTTGTATGTCATCCGTGATATTAATAACATCGCAAAAAGCATTTGTTCTTTTTATTTTTAGAGTCTTAAATTCGACAACCATCTTTACTCAACTTATTTTATCGAACGATAAGATTAATTATTCATTTTACATTATAATTTTTATCAAGTAACAAGAATGTCTGAAAAACACATATAAATCATTAGCAATGAGCGAACAACTTAAAGAGTTTTACAAAAAAATACACAATAGCAAGAATAATGTTCCTGAATATGCGTCAATTGTCATTCGTCCTGGACAAAAATTAATTGAAATAAAAATAAAAAAGGAGACATCAAATATCTTAAAAATTATAGCGCACGATCAAAAAAGCCCTGGTTGGTTTTTACATTCAGTTCACATCCCCCTAAAAAATTTGGGCTTGTCGCCTGAAGCAAAAAACAAGGAAATCCTTGCTTATTTTGATGACCCAAGGTTAATCACGCGTGATAAGGAAACGAAAGAATATATTGAAGATTTGCTAAGAAAATACATATCAATTTTTGCTGATAAAAAAAATCATTTCTTCCTGACAAAACGATACAAAAAGAAAAAAGAAATTAGAACCGGAATGCAAAAGAAAGGATTTTAAATCCGAACAACTCTTTCTTTAATTAGTATAAGTATTATTATTAGGATTTATTAATTAACCTTTTACGGGCATATCGCTAATGTCAATAAATTCATCCTTGTTTGGCCTCTGTTCTCGGTACGGATTTTTCTCTTGAATAACATATCTACCAAAAGTAATATAGCCCGTGTGTCCGATCATTCTCGATTCGGGTCGTGTTGCGTTCTGCTTCACTTGTAAGGTTCTCTTCATCAATTCGTAAGTATTTATTTCGAAGAAATCATTCTCACTTAATGCTTGTGTGGTTTTTTTTACTTGTTCAATTGTTGGTGAAAACGAAACTAACACGCCGCTTAACTTTAAATAATTCTTAACTTTTCCAATTGCTTCCCAAGGTTGAGGCATATCCAATACAATAGAATCTACATTCAAAATATCTAATGTATCATTGAGAATATCTCCATATTGTACGGTCACGACATTTTGAAGGCCTGCTTTTTCCACATTTCTTCTTGCTCTTTTTATAGATTTTTCTCTCACATCATAGGAATAAACATGTCCATCAGGACGGACAAAATTGCCCAATATGCACGATAATGCACCAGATCCTGCACCCGCTTCAATGACAACGCTTCCTGGACCTATTCCTGAATATATTAAGATCAATCCTGCATCCTCAGGATATATTATTTGCGTTTTTCGCGCCATATGTATGACATAATCAGATGGTAAGGGTTTTAGGACATAAAACTTATGACCTTGAGTTTTATGAGGTCTAGAATATATTATTGAACCAAAAGGTTTTCCTATAACATCGTTGTATTCAATTATACCTTTATGCGTATGAAATTGCTCTCCTGGTTTAACCTGAACTAGCCATCTTCTCCTATTATCGAGAATTAGAAAGACTAAATCGTTTTCTTTTATTAAATCAATGTTCATCTTATAAATTAAAGAATGATTTCAGTCATATATATAAACTACTGTTTTAACCGATTTTTTTAACAATAAAATTATGGAGTATAGAGAAATGAAATGACTCAAGGAACAATGCTTTTTTTATTAGCTCAAAGCTATTCACCCATTAAAGATATATATCATAGTATAAAATGATAACGATATTTGCATGTAGTACTATAAGATAATCAAAAAATATAAAAAAAATAAATAACTCAATAATCTAAGAACAAATTCTGAAATATTTCTTTCTATAAAACATATAAGGCACTTATTTATGAGTAAGGAAGCAACCAATAATGCCCCAATAACACCAAATTACAAAGAACTTCAAGATAAAATTGAAGAATATCGCGAAAAAAGAGACGATCTCAACAAGAGAACAAAAGAATACATTACAGAATTACAAGAAATAGAAAACCAAATCGCCGAAAATCTGAAGATTGCGAAGGAAGAATATAAAAAAAAGCGGGATTATTGGAACAACAAAGTTAAAAAATTAAAAGACAAAAAAATAGAATATAAAAAAATCTTAGACAACTTTATTGACGAAAGAAAGCAGCTTCAAAAAGAAGGATCAAATGGAAAAGAACAAGGAAAATATATGGATTTAAAGCAAGTCATAAGAAAAAT
>JBHLMB010000264.1:0-4949 GCA_048938565.1 Promethearchaeota archaeon
ACTTTATCTTCTTCTTATTCAGATATTTTGATACTTTTAACGCAATTCTTTCTTGCTTTTTCCAATCACCAAAAGCTTTGCCTCTGGAGATCAGATCTTTTACTTCGTTTACAATTGCCTCGTCAATCCTCCCAACAGGCTTTTTTGCAAAAGGAGTCATTGGTAAAGGAATGAAAGAATGGGCGTGAATTCTAGCACCCAATTTGCTTAAATTCCTCATCATCTCTATGGTGAGCAAGATGTCTTCTTTTATTTCGTAGGGAAGTCCGAAAATGAAATCAACATTTACCTTGAGTCCCTTTTTGATTGTGAGTTCAACAGCATTATATATGTCGTCAATATCGTGCCCTCTATTACATTTTTTTAAAATATTTGTGCTTCCTGATTGTGCACCTATAATTAGGTTATCGTTAGAGGCGTAATTTTTTATCAAGGAAAGGGTTTCTTCGTTTACATGTTCAGGTCGTACCTCAGATGGAAAGGAACCTAAAAAAATCCTTCCATTAGGTCCGATTATTTCCCTAGTTTTCACCAAAAGCTCCTCGAGTTTTTTATAATTTATTGACTTCCCATCAAGAGAACCATAAGAAAAAGCGTTTGGAGATATAAACCTAATGTCTGTAAGATCTTTTTCTTTCATCATCTGAACATACTTGCAGATTGTTTCCACGCTTCGATGCCTTGGAGTCTTACCAAATAAAAATGAAGTTTGGCAGTAGTAGCATTGATAAGGACATCCTCTCGTGATTTCTATTGGTCCGAATTTTCCATGTTTTATGGGAAAAGGCGCATATTTATCCAAGTTTACTTCTTTTCTTTTTCCTGAGTAATAGTATTGTTCTTTATCTTTTAAAATCCCAATCCCTTTAATTTCTTCGAAATTTTGCCCTTTTTGAATTTTTTTCATCAGTTCTATGAGAGTTTCTTCGCCTTCACCGATCACTGTGATATCAAAACCCATTGCAAGTGTCCCAACAGGATCTCCAGTGGGATGAGGCCCTCCAGCAAGAATCTTGAGGTTTCCTTCTTTGTATCGCCTCTTTATTGTCTTAATTATTCCGTATATATCCCATAATTGTGGTGTGAAGAAGGAAATACACAGGATTGTTAGATCGTGGTTAAAAATGATATTATCTAAGATTTGAAACAAAATATCCTTGTTTTTGATAAAAATAACATCGAAATCTTCATCCATCCCTTCTGTTTCAAGGGCTCCAATCAAGGCGTTAAAACTATATTTATTCTTCTTGTGATAATACAAGAGAAGGGGGATTTTATCACTCAAGGCTCTTTAGCAAAATGAACTAATACATATTTTTCATGTTAGATTATTAATATAGAATTAGAAAAACCATATCAATTTTTCTCGTTCTTAATTAATTCTGCTCGATGTATTTCATTATACGAAAATTTTTCCGATATTACTCAACATTTAAATTTGATAAGCGTTATACAATATCGTAATCAAATATAATTTAATAAAATATAGGTTTGAATAAACATGATATCAGAATGTATCATAGCTTTAAGCAGTGATAAAGTAGGATTATGCGCATTAGATTTTTTTAGCTTTGGACATATTTGTCTAGGGATTGCCATCTTTCTTCTCATTTCCTTGTTATATACGATTCCCAAACATAAAGGACATACACCAATAATCTCCTTATTATTGGTTTTCATCTTGACGGTAATAGCTTTAGTATTATGGGAAGTTATAGAAAACACGCTCCTCTTCGAAATAGGTTGGAAATTCGAGGATAGACGAGACAGCCCAATAAATATCACAACAGACATCCTTTTTGGAATCTTAGGAGCTTTAGGTATGTGGCTTCTCTGCCATATCGTATTCGATAAAGAGAAAAAGATCGGATATTATTATATTTTTGGCGGTCTTTGTTTAGCATTTTGGATTATTTTCTACATTGTTGGAAGAGTTTTTACACTTTAGAACATTGTTTTCTTTTTCTTCTTTTAAATAATTATTGGTAATCAAGAAACATGGACGAGATGAATCGTTATATTGATTATAGGAATGGAACTAGCCCTATTATATTATCAGTACCACATGATGGTCGTTTGGAGTGTGAAACAATACCTAAAAGAGAAACTGGAATCTTTGGATATGATAAAGGTACTAGAAAACTAGCAAATGAATTATCAAATCTATTTGCTGAAATTTCCAAACAAAAAACTGATAAATCACTCGTGCCATCTTTAATTGCATCAAAATTACGGAGGTCGAAAATAGATTTCAATCGATCTCGAAATGAAGCATATAGGAATGAATCTACTCTTGCTAAAGGTATTTTTTCTTTTTACCACGATTTTATAAGGAAAATTACGATAGAAAACATAGCAAAGCATAATGTTTCAATCTTGCTTGACATTCATGGATTTGAAAGCCATAAAAGACCTCCAGGATTCCGGGATGTTGATGTTATTATTGGAACCGATAATTTCAAATCAATATATCCTAAGGAAATTCCTAAAAAGCAATGGAATAATACTATTCGTGGAAGACTAATCTATTACTTACTCGATATAGGCGTGGCAGTTGCACCAGGAGGACAATGGGCACGAGAAATAGTCCTTACTGGAGGTTATATTATTAAACAGCACGGAGCATCTTCGATACCTAAAAGCATGGCAATTCAGATAGAATTTTCGGATAAAATAAGACTACGAGATAACAATTTAAAAGAAAAAGCTTTGAGAGTAATTGCTGAACAAGTCCATCGCGAGATCGAAATTCATCATCCGAAAGAAACATAATATGGATAAAAGACTTGTTAATCTTCGTTGAACTGTGGCAGTAGCTAACACAATATTTTCGATAAAAATATTAAAATATGCTCATTGTTTTTTGTATTATATTAAAAATAGCAGGTAGAACTATCTTTAATCATGAGTAACTTTGGTAATGATGTCATTGAAATTGAAGACTTGGAAAATTTCATAGACGGATTAAAAAATTCTTTCGATAGGTTAGGCGATGCCGATCCAACTAAATCACAAGGATTTCAATCTCAGATTGCCAAAGCAATTTCTATGCTAAGATTAAAGAAAATGGCAAAGATCGAGCCAATTCCGAAATTTTTGGGTCATTTTACAACCGAAGATCTAAAAAACTTCTTATTAAATCAATTAGAGCAAGCCAAATTATTGTTAGAAAACGAGGAATTCTCGAACAACCGAAAAAAATTTGGATTGGTCTTGAAAATTGCTCAACTTCGAGAAAACATCAATAATATGTAATTAGTGTGATCTTTTTTAAGTTCTTTACCTTGGTACTCTCCTTCTAGAATTCCAAATGAGAATATCTCTAAAACGAGGATATAAATGCGAATATTCATGTTTAATTCAAGTGTTGATTGATGTTCATTGTCATGTGAATTTATACCTTGTGATAGATCAATTAATTAAAGAAGCGAGGAACGCAGGAGTTCTAAAGATTCTAGGAGTTGGGATGAGTCAAATAAGCTTGGAAAGACTAGTGGAGATATCGAACTCTTTTAGCGAAGTTTATCCTGCTCTCGGGATACATCCAGAGGAAGTAAAGTCAAACAAGAACATAGAAAAACAACTAGAGTCATCTTTAGAATATATTAGAGCTAATAGCGATAAAATTTGCGCAATTGGAGAGATTGGGTTGGATCACCATTTTATCAAGAATAAGGAATTATATCCTCTCCAAAATAAAATATTTGATTCAATGCTCTTATTGGCTCAAGAACTACAACTACCCGTGAATGTGCACACTAAAGGAGCAGAAAAATTAGCTTTTGAGAAACTGGAGTCTTACAACGTACCGAATGTTAACATTCACTGGTACACCGGTCCCGAACAACAACTGAAAGAAGGCATGGATAGAGGGTATTACTTTTCGATAACACCCGCAATAAAGTATTCTCCCGCTTTAAAAAAAGTCGTCTCAACCGTTGACATAGCACACCTTTTATTGGAAAGCGACGGGCCAGTGGAATATTCTGGAAAAATTGGAACTCCCGCGATGATAATTGATGTTTTAAGTTCGATCTCCAAGCTAATGCAAATCGATATGAAAGAATTAGAGAATCAAATCGAAAAAAACACTAGAACCATTTTCCCTAAGCTTTTTATGAAATCTTAATTTCTTCAGGTTTTACTGCTTATAATACTTCAGATACAAGGTTTTTATTGGTCTTTAAAAATTGGACTCTATATTCTTTTTTTTTGAATTAAATATTTTCTATTTAAAAACAAAAGGAATTAACAAGGGAAAGATGTTAAAATCAAAAGATAAATTATTTCAGAAAGAAATTGAGAGAGAATTCGGCTCGGATAACCCACATGCTATTGAAGTTAAAGATTTGAAAAAGACTTACGCAGGCAACAAAACAATCAAGGAGGTTAAAACAGTTGAAGGAATATCTTTTGCAATAAGCAAAGGCGAAATATTTGGGCTTTTGGGGCCTAATGGGGCGGGTAAAACGACGATAATAAATATATTATGTGGGTTGATCGCTCAAACCGAAGGTAATGCTTTTGTAGGAGGATATAACATCAAAAAAGATCAAAAAAAGATCAAGGAATTAATTAAGAAGTATGGTAAGGTCTAAGTGATTTATATCAACTTTTTTTTTTATAAAGATGTTATAATGAGAATATGAGTTCATTTCATAATTTATCTTGTATTCACTAAACCAGAGATAAATCCCAAATATTCATTGAATTTACTGCTCTTGCTTCAAGTTTGATTTTAAAATTTCAAGCTCTTCTTCACTAAGAGCTTCTCGTGGATTTCCTGTGGAATTGTACAAATCAGAAGGAGCGTCTTTATCAACTAGAGCGTTGATTATGACTATCGAGTTCTTAATTACTTCTTGAACTTCTGGATCTTGCTACGAGTGGCATTGCGGATGCGCTCGAGCGTGCACGCAGCAGCAACCGCGAGCTGGAGGCCGCACATG
>JBHLMB010000265.1:0-2037 GCA_048938565.1 Promethearchaeota archaeon
AATTAAAAAATAATGGGAAACTAAAATTTATTCTAAACAAATAAAAACTTTAGAGTTTTTAATGAATTAATTAAAAAAAAAAAATCAAGATCATGTCAAAGAATAACATTATTTCTAAAGTCGTTGAAATTGAAAATTGTAATAAAGATGTGCTTATAAAAGCTCTTTACAAACCGGGAATATGGGAAAAATGTTCACCCGTAAAAAGGATAGAAGTTGAGTTTCTCTCGCCCAATGTTTTCAGGAGTAATATTATAGATCAAGTCGATATAGTAAATATACCTGTCGAGATGTCGGGGGAATTGGTCATGAATAATAAGGGAGAGGAAAAAAACAAGGGAGTATTAATAGAAATAAATGTAAGAAATAATAAGGAAGTTCAAGCATTAGAAGGTCGCGTGAGAATAAAAGAACTTTCACCTAATAAAACAAAGATTGGAGTTTTCATAGATAATTTGATTTTAAATAGCAATTTTATGAATATATTGGGTAAAAATGCTGCTGAATTGGTTTTAAGGAATAAATTAACGGGATTGCTGAAAAACTTGGAAAAATTTTGTCAATCTAACGATCTTAAAGAATTATTATAATATATAATCCGATATACAATATGTATTGGTATTTTCTTTTAAATTCGTTTCATAATAAAAAATAGGTAAAAAAAATATATACAAGTTCTACTATCATTCTATATAGTTTAATATCAAAAAACACGGTAATAAGATGAATATTTGGATAATGGATAGTGATTCGGGGGTTACATTGTTATACAAGCCGTATAAAGAGTTTTCCATAAACGAAGATCTCGTCTCAGGACTTCTCACGGCTTTAAACCAATTTACCGAAGTAGAATTCAAGCAAGGCATAGAATCAATTGAAATGGGAGGTTTAAGATGGGTATATCTATCAGAAAAAAAATCTAGTTTGTTGTTCATTGCGGCAGACGATAAAGCCGTTAGTTCAGATCTGATCAGCGCACGATTGAATGTGATAAAGCAGGCATTTATAGAAGAATATGTCAGGGACGAAGAATATTGGGCTAAAAATTGGATTGGAAATACTGATATATTTGAACCTTTCAAGCAAGTCATTGACGAATACTATACCCAATGGAAACAAGCTGAAAAAGTAATGGATGTTGCCGAATTTTTTGACCTTCTTGGCATATTCCAACAAATTTTAAATCTCTTACAAAATATGATCGAAGGCCATCTTACCTTAGTTAAACGGGATGTAATTTATTCAAAAATAGAAACAATGTTTGAGAATTATGCTAACAACGAATATGTGCAATCTAACGAGGAACTAAAGAAAATAAGTTTTAATAGAAATAGTGGTATAAATATCATCAGTATCAATCCAATGAACTGTGATATGGCCGTTGTAGAAAAACAAATCGTTAATTTAGTCAAAAGAGTCACGGACTTGATTAAAGAACATGTTGACGATACTTCTCGCGTGAATTATTACATTCAGGAAAAGATCTTTGACTACCTCCTCAATAACTTTTCCTTGATCAAAGAACTTGATTTGGATGTATTATTGCTCAAGCTTTTTTTATCTTGACTAATCTTTTAAAAATTGCTGAACTTCGAAGATTTCTTGATAAAGAAAAAATTATCTAGATTTATTAAATGCTATTTATTTTACTACCTAAAATTTTAAGAGAATAAAATGCATTGACGGTAGAAAGCTTAATCGCAAACGCTCCCGCTCTTATTACGATGTTTGTTTTTTTTACGCTTATCATAATCAGCTATTCGATACAAAAATTAGATTTTGTTGCGATATCCCTCCTATGTTGTTTTGTTGCCGCAGCTATAACAAGTTTTATATATGGAATTAAATTTGAAGAATTCATTTCTGCTGATGTAATAGAATGGAAAGTTATAATTATCATTTTTAGTATGAGTATTATCACTAAAATAGCCCAAGACTCAAATATTTTAGAATTTCTTGCCGTCAAGCTATTTAAGCTATCAAAAGGTAACTCAAAAACCTTCTTTTATTTGCTATGTATAATTACTACTCTTCTTG
>JBHLMB010000265.1:2047-4935 GCA_048938565.1 Promethearchaeota archaeon
AATTATAAGCGATGTGGTTGTTGTATTAATTCTTGCCCCTGTTGTCGTGAGATTGTGCCATTTTTTAAAGATTCGCTCAGGAACTTACCTTCTTGGAATGACAATATGTATCAATATTGGAAGCATTATAACTCCTTTCTCAAGCGGAGAAAATATCATTATTTCAACGGAATTTAGTCTCGATACATTGTATTTTGTTCAATATTTTTGGTTTTTCTCTTTTTCACTTCTATTCATAACTATTTTTCTCATTGAACATTTCATTTTGAGTAAAGAGCCAAAAATCGAAGAAAATCAAAAGAAGTTTGTGCTTGAATTAATTGATACTGATGTGGTTATAAAAAATAAGGCAATGTTTTACTTTAATGCGATTGCGATTGTTGCGACAATAACTTTATTTGCTATTGTTTCAGAAATATATCTTGTTGCGGCAATTAGCGCCTTAATTATGGTCCTCGTGAATGCGCTTGTTACAAGAGTAAAATTGAGTAATATGTTAAGGGACATTGAATGGGAAATTATTTTCTTTTTTATATCGCTTTATGTGGTGATTCATTGCCTGATCGTGGCAGGCTTTCAAGATATTTTTGAATTACTTTTTGGAGGTATAGAGATTGCGTCTCAAGATCCAATTTCCGCAATGTTTACATCGTTTGGAATGTGTTTATTGATTTTAGTAATTGTCAGTGGCTTGTCTGGATTTGTAGCAAACACGCCAACGGCTCTTATCTTCATACCCATTGTTCAGATATTACTTGATCAAGGTATCCCCAGTGTGCCTTTGTTTTTTGCGTTTATCATAGGGATTAACCTAGGGGGTAATTTCCTCCCTCAAGGAGCTGCTTGCGATATGATGACTCTAAAAATTGCCGAAGATCGAGGTGTTGAGAACCTCAATATCAAAAGATTAACGAAAGTTGGGGCATCATTTGCAGGAATTCATATTGGAATTTCTATATTATACTTATTTCTCTTGAATTGGTTAATTTTTGCATTTGGACTGGTATAATGCTTCAATCATCTAAACCAAAACACTATCGAGAAAAATATAATAACTCGCACTATATCAAGTACATATGATATTATTTTTTTCCAATATAAGTATTAGGGATATAAATGCTTGATATATTGCTCATTCAACATGCTAAAACAGGCATAAACTTGTTAGAATATCGTCATTCAAGCCAGAACACGGTGATATATTTGCAGGTTTTCTTTCAGCCATTCAACATATCTCCGCAGAAGTAAACATTGGAATCGTCGTATTAATTTCTACAATCGGCTTGAAAGGACATAATTGTATCATTGTTCCATCTAATCCTATTAATGTTGTAATTTTAGTAGATCAAACCGATCCTATTGAGCTTTGGAGGGAAAAGGGAGAGGAGATAGCTAATTTATTTATACAACAATACTCTAAACAATTTGATCCAAATGTATCTCAATTCAAGTCGTTTACTCCGGCTTTAAAAAAAAATGTGCATAGATAATCTATATTGCGAATGAGATTTAACCGCTTTTCCCGTGCTTTTCTTCCCATTTCTTAATTTTAGTCTCAGGATCATCTCGCATCTTGCATTTATGATGAATTTGATCTTGGAGTTCCCATTGTTTTTCTAGTTCTATATCGAGATCCTCTTCTTCTTCAGATTCATCTATATTTTTATCTGGTATCATGATTACTTGACAGAATTAAGTTTGATAACTATTCCATTTTTTTTCTAATTCGGGATCTTGGAGAGTTTCTAATATATAATGCGTAAATTCTTCTCCTGTTGCACCATTAGATCGTCCCGTCATCTTCAATTTCCGCTCTTGAATAACGCAGACATCAAGTGCCATGTCTAATTTTTTTGATAAATCAACATAACCTATGTGGTTTAATAAGAGCGAAGATGCTTTTATCATACTTGAAGGATCGGCGAATTGGGCTCGTCCTTCTTGTACCATTCTAGGGGCCGATCCATGTATCGCCTCAAACATTGCGTAGCGTTTACCAATGTTTGCGCTTCCAGCCGTACCTACCCCTCCTTGAATTTGTGCAGCTTCATCCGTAATTATATCGCCATAGAGGTTAGGTGCTACGAGCACTTTAAATTGGCTTCTTCGAGCAGGATCGATTAATTTTGCCGTTATGATATCAATGTACCAATCGTCCCATTCAACTTCTGGATATTCTCGTGCAACCTTTTCAGCGATGCTCAGAAATTTTCCATCCGTGGTCTTTACCACATTGGCTTTTGTTACGACTGTGACTTTGTTTATCCTATTATTTCTTGCGTAGTCAAAGGCCAATCTAATGATACGTTCAGATCCCTGTGAAGTGATTACCTTAAAATCTATCGCTAGATCATCTGAAATGTTCAAACCTTTTGAACCAAGCACATAAGCTCCTTCAGTATTTTCCCTAAAGAACATCCAATCGATACCTAACTCTGGAACTTTAATGGGACGAACATTTGCAAAAAGGTCAAGCTCCCGTCGTATGGATACATTCGCGCTTTCGATATTTGGCCATTTATCCCCCTTTCTTGGAGTTGTTGTAGGTCCCTTTAAGATCACATGACAGGTCTTTAATTCTTCAAGGATGTTATCGGGGATGGCTTTCATTGCCTTAGCCCTGTTTTCAATTGTTAGTCCTTCTATTTTTTTAAATTTTACTTTATTTTGCTTTAGAGGTTCTTGTAACGCAAATTCTAAAATCTTTTTTGCGTGCTTCGAAATTTCAGGCCCTATACCATCCCCTCCAACGATACCAATAATTATAGGGCTAATTTTAGAATAATCCGTCCAATCCTTGTCAGATTTAAGTCTTTCTATTCTTTCAAGCTGTTCAACAACGACTTTTTCAAAGTGTTTTTTCGCTGATTCAATGTATTCGTTCATAT
>JBHLMB010000002.1:0-20608 GCA_048938565.1 Promethearchaeota archaeon
TGAAGATATATTATTGACTTATCATAAAATAGCTGCTGATTCTCCTAAATTGAGTTTAGAAGAACAATTTAGGGCGAAATTAAAGGCTTGTCAGGAAAAAGTTAATGCAAAAATTGTTAAAACACCTAAACAAGAAGATATCCAAGACTTAAAAAAGAAATTAAAAAATGAATTTAAAAAGATTCCTATTAACCATGTAATTATGTATGCTGCTGTTCCGCCTCTCAAGAAGTAAATGACTAATTGAAAAATAAAATAAAATTTTCATATTTTTTAATTTTCTCATCTATATCTTTCAGATTATTTTTTAATGAACTTCGTCTATTTAATATGTTATTGTTTAAAATAAATTTTAATGAGAGGATATGATATGAAAAAAGTACCCGAGTATGAAAATTATCCAGTCAGTGAAGAAGAAATGGGGAAGCGTTATAAAAATTGGGTGGATTCCCTTTCAAGACAGGTTGTAACCATATATAAAATAGGCAAGGAAATCGGAGGCGAGAAATTTGTCGAAAGACTTAAGAAAGAATATCGAGAACTGGGCCATAGAGACGCTAAAATTTGGATGAAGTTATCAGGCAGCAAGCCGGAGGACTTCAAGGATTGTTTAGCCCTTCCAAAACTATGCGATTTCATAGATGATAGATTTGCAAATTTCTGGAATGGGTATGTTGAAAACACCCCAAAGGCTTTTGAAAAAGAGCTCTATACATGCCCAGTTACCAAACCCTGGTCTGAGGTTCCCGAATTGTGTGAAGTGATTATAGCTGAAAATGTCAAGGGGATAACTGAAACGCTCAACCCAAAGTTTAAAACGGAAGGATTTACGAAATTGCTCACCAAGGGGGACAAGTGCTGTCGCTACAGGGTGGAAATGGAGGAAGATTAAATGGTTGTTGAACAAAGCAGGGAAGAGCGTTTAAAGGAACTCGAGCAAAAGGCCGGAGAATACGTAGCATTATTTGAAAATTGCGCTCAAGGAACGCTGTTAGCACTGCAAGAGCATTTTAATCTTGGAAACTCCAATACTTTAAAAGCAGCAACAGCTTTTCCGGGTATTGCGCTTCGGGGAGAGTGCTGTGGAGCTGTTATTGCATCCATTATGGCCCTTGGACTCGCCTTTGGACGCGAAAAACCAGATGATCTGGCTTCACTCCAACGCACGATTAGCGCTGCGCGCAAATTATGTCATCTGTTTGAGAAAAAATTTAGCAGTTGTAATTGTCAAGATGTCCAGAATCACTTATTTGGCCGAACTTATAATTTTATGAAACCAAATGACCAAGAAGAGTTTCTTAAGTCTGGAGACCATAAAAAATGCCGACTTCCTGCCGGTAAAGCCGCAAGAATCACGGGAGAAATTATCTTGGATGGTTAATCAACCTTATTGATTTTTTTTTTTCCTCTATAGCCCTCAATAGTTATAATAACTGACTAAGCAAAAAGAAAGAATATAGATAGTTACAATGATACTAATAAGAAAACCAAATATCGCTCCTATTTGAAGTGAGGCAATGAAATCTCCGGCAAGTGATTCTAATCTCGTAAAAGCATCTCCTACAAAAAAAAGGTTAGAGCAGATAAAATCGTGCCTCCATCAAAAAACATAAGAAAAACAACGATAATGTTATTAGCTTCTCAATTTAAATTGAAATGTTTATTTATCTTTTGGAATTTTCTTATCATTCAAAATCAAATTTCGGAACTTGAGTTTAATTACCTACAGATACGGTTAATCCTATACCTTCTATAATCTTCTTCAATTTAAGAATATGCTCATCGTCGGGAGCATTTCCCTCAGGAAAACCATAATGCTTGCCCATGTGTTCGCATTTCGTTTTTCCTCCTTCGTGATAGGGTAACAATGAGATTTTTTCTGCACCGATGTCTTTACCCAGCATGACAACTTGCTTTATATGGATCTCGGAATCGTTGAATCCTGAAATTAATGGTATGCGCATCCAAACCTTGTTTTGTCTTGCTGTTTTCCTGAGGTTCTCTATGATGAGATCGTTTTTTACACCAGTCGCTTTCTGGTGCTTTTTTGAGTCTAGGTGTTTTATGTCAAAGAGAACTAAATCAACGAAACGCAACACTTTTTCCATCTCTCTCCACGGAGCATAACCCGTTGTTTCCAAGACCGTGTGTAATCCTTTCTTTTTACATTCGGCCAGTAAGAGGCTGACAAATCCACTTTGTAACAGTGGCTCTCCTCCAGATACCGTTACGCCTCCGTCGGAATTCTCATAAAAGGGTGCGTCCTGAAGAACCTCGTCCACGACCTCACGAACCGTTGCATACCACCCGCATCGATTCAAGGAATGATAGCGGCAGCTATCAACGCAAAACAAGCACGAATCGCATCTATTCCAGTCGATTTTTCTCATCCCCTGTTCAGTCATTAAGATCGCTCCTTGCGGACAGGCCGTAACGCAGGCACCACAACCCTTACAATTTAAGTCGCGTACCATTAGATTGATGGAAAAATCCTGCGATTCAGGATTAGAACACCATGGACATTCTAATGGACATCCTTTCGTGAATACCGTTGTTCGGATTCCAGGACCATCGTGCACGCTGAATCTCTGGATGTTAAAAATAAGTCCTTTTTTCTCGTTATTGGCCTCTGAATACTCCATTGATAGCTCTTATTTTTTTACTCGGTTTTCAAGTGAAGCTCTGTTCAGTTCTAGCAATTATGTGATCCTGCAAACCTGACGATAAATCGACGAAATACGCACTGAATCCCGCAACTCGCACGATAAGGTCGCTATATTGTTCCGGTTGAGCTTTTGCTTGAAGCAATGTTTCCTTATCTACCACATTGAACTGGATGTGAGAAATATTTAACGCTTTCCATGTTTTTAGATAGCTGAGAAACATTGGTTTTAGGTCGTCTTCTAAAAACTTGGGATGAAACTTCTGATTGAGCAGGTGATTAAATGTGTCAATAGTACTAATTTTTGAAACGGATTTCAACACGGCAGTAGGACCTTTTTTGTCCCTTCCTGGTGCGGGTGCCAAGGTAGAATCTGCAAAAGGATCGCCGTCCAAACGACCATCGGGAGTGGCTGGCGTATCGTTAGCCAATCCATAAGTTGCAGATACGGCGCTTCCATCGCCTCTATGCGAATGTCCAAAAGGATCTTTAATTAATTCCATGGCAGCTTCGCCTCGAGCCTGTACCTCACGGGCGATTACATCTACATAATCATCATCGTTGCCGAACTTCGGTGCGTCAAGACAGGCTTGTCGGATATCTTCGCGACCTTCCCAATTTTTATCCATAATTTCGATTAATTCTGGGAGAGTGACTTTCTTGTCCTCAAATACAACTTTTTTAATGGCCGTGATGGCGTCTGCCACATTCGTACCACCAATTACTTGTGCGAAATGATGGATCATAGAGTCGTAGACCCACTTGCGACATTCCTTACCTTGTTCAATACAACCATCAAGGATCGCCGAGTAAAACGGGCGTGGACAATATTCCGTTAGGAGATCGTTGTTTATTCTTTCGAGATGTTCTATCTTACTCATAAAAAAGGTTACCTGTTCGGCGTAGGCATCTAGTACGTCTTCCCAACTCTTGAAAGTTGCTGGATCGGGAGTTCGAGCCCCGTGTTGTTTGCCCGTTTTTGGATCTACACCCTGATGGAGCGCCCACCACAGGCATTTCGGCAAGACAAAATACCCCACCGATCGACGTACGATGTTCTTTCCCGGAATCTCGATGTAGACACAGCCGGTCACCGCGTATTGCTTGGCATCGTGTGTTGGAACGCCCCAACGCTCGAAAAGAGGAATTAAAGCTTCGTCGTTGAACAGGGAAGGATACCCAATACCGGTCTTTATGACATCAGCCGCCTTGGAATAGACTTCATCGGGAGTTCCGTCGTGAATTCTCAAGGCGATACTCGGTTCGATTATTTTTAAAGATTTAGCAGCTTCCATGGTCAAATAGGTCAAGTCGTTCGTTACGTCTTTGCCAATATCGTCCGTTCCACCAATGGTCACTGCTTGCAGGGATGCCACGCCACCATATACGGAACTTACAGTTGGAGAAAATACCAGCCCAAGTTCGTTGAGCTTGATCCAGAGTAGCTGTAGGATACCTAGCGTCTCTTCCTTGGTGATTCGCCCTTCCTTCAAATCCTTCTCGTAATAAGGCCCAAATAGCTTGTCTATTCTGACACCAATCCCAAGCGTGGAATATTCTAGATATCGTACTAGATGAATGAAATAGAAAAACTGGATGGCTTCTATAAAAGTCCTAGGAGGATTGGCTGGAACCCATTCACAAGTCTGGGCAATTTCTTCGAGAATTTTTTTGCGTTGGGGATTATCTTGTTTGGCGGCGGATTCCTTGGCTAGAGAGGCATAACGCTGTGCGAAACTGATCACTGCTTCTATGGATATTATTGCCGCTTGTAGAAAGTTTTTTTGTTCCAAGTAATCCCCGGGAATTTCCTGGTCCACTTCGGATATTTTGTCCTTGATTTCTGCGATTAAACCGTTTAATCCCAACTTGAATAACTTCTCATAATTCGGAATGCCCAATTCCGAAAGCTGACTCCAGAGAAATGTTCCTTCGTATGTCCAATACTTATTCAAGTGTTCGGGTAGCATTGCCTTATGACGGTCGCTTATTGCCTTGCTATTCCAATAGGCGCAAAGCTCATTAAGTTCCTTTCTACCTTCGTCGTCAAGCAGGGTTTTACCCGCTTCGCTATTTACTAACCGTTGAGGCGATTTCCAGTTCTGTTCTATCGGATGAAAAATCCCGTTAGGATCAGCCGTCTGATAACCGACGATCCTTTCGTACTCTCGAATGAAAATATCCATGTTATTCAAGATATTGGCCAAGGCCTTGGCACGTCGTAAGACCATCGGTTGTCCTTCGGTTTCCTTGTATGATTCTGTCATCAACCTTGATCTCTGTAAATCCAAGCAAACCTCTGGGCGAAACATACCTCGCTTGGAATCATCATCAATATTCCCTCGCTTGATATTCCGGATTGCACGGCTAACAACCTTTTTCCGGAGCTCTTCCGGTTTAAAACTCTGTATTTGCATGATATTTCTCCTTTCTATTAATATAGAGAGTATGTAATTCTTATATATAATTTACTTAACAGTGTTAACTAACAAGGTGCAATAACAAAATGCATTTTCGTGAAAACTTATCGTGATTTTAAGACAGAAAATTATATTTATAGCATTAGTCAAAATATTATAAGTATAAAAAAATGTAGAATCTAAAACATCTACCAATTTGTTTAAATGAAGTAAGGAAAGGATATACCAAATTGAAAGAATTTCATGTGAACGAATACTTATCGCTTAAAGTCGAGGAAGGAATAACGATTATTTATGTGAAGGGAAAAAAAATTCGGCAGTGCAAGTTTCTTTTAGTGGAGCTTCCTGTCAATGAAATGACACCATTGAACGAGATGATGTCGATCGATGAGGTAACTGATAAATTGAATAATCAACTAGAGAAGCCTAAAGAAGAAAAAATATCAATTCCCATTGAAACCGAATTTTGGGGACATTGCTCTAACCTCCAAGTCTGGGCGGAAAACGATTATAATGCAAGTTTATTACATAGGAATCTCGCTTTTCCCATATTAAAGGAATTAGTTGTTGCGGGAGATCAACTGGCCAAGAAGGCATTTAAAAAGGAAATAATCACGAGGTTTTCAAGCGGTTTTTTCCCCGTTATTGATTATTTAGTAGAAGAGAAATACCTGGATTACTTGGATTTAGAGGATCTTGACGAGTTATTGGAAAAATTCAGATACGATAAGTTGAAAAAACTCAGTTCTAAAATTGCTCTTCCGTTATTAAAAGGTTTGGCTAAAACCGAACACGCGGCATCGATAAAGGAATTCAAGAAAGAAATCCAAAGAAGGTACGATGAGGTAAAGTCTTCAGATCGAGACTTTATTGAAAGAAAGGGATATCTCAACTATTTATCGGATGAGTATCTAACGAACGAATTGAAAAGCGAACTCGATCATTATCAAGGACTAACGATTCCTCGCTCAGAAACAAGGTTTTTAAAGCAATTGGATTTAGTATTTGATAAAAAAAAGAACGATGCGTTCGATTCTATCTTTCAATATGAGATTAAGATACAAAACAATCGCGTGATCAAGATTAATATTTCTAATTCTGATCTTAAAACGATTCCCAAATCAATTGGTAATTTAGAAATGCTGGAAGTTCTTGATCTCCCGTTTAATCGCATAAATAACCTTCCAGAATCAATAGGACTTTTAAAAAACCTTCGTTATTTAAATCTCGATTCTAATCCGCTGAAATGCCTTCCAGAATCGATAGGTGGGCTCAAATCCATTGAAAAAATCAATCTTTTAACTGATTATTTTCCAATACCTAGATCTCTTCGAAACCTTGACTCACTAAAAGATCTTTACATAATTTGCTGGAATTCGTGGTACAAGGACCCGTTGAGAATTTTTAGCGATTTAAAGGAGAAAGGCGTTAATATCCATTGGTCTGAAAGTTAGTCAAACAACGGGTAATAGGCCAAATTCAAGAATGTTTGGATTTACATGTTGTAAGTAATAAATTTAATTCAAGAGCGATTTAAAAAGAATCCCTGAATCCGCGTGGATAGGGAATAGTGGCTGTTTGAGCCACCCGGTAGTGTTAAAAATCTAACGATATTTAACCTGCGAATCTCACGCCTTTAGGAGTGAGTAGTTCAAAAACTAGAACTTAATATTTTAATAATAAGGGAAAATAAATGCAAGTATGAATAACTATTCTTCAGAGATATCAGGTTTCCACAAACTCTCTATTAAAGAAAGGGTAAAGCTCGTTAAAGAAAAAGTCGGTCTTAGTGACGAAGAAACAGATATTCTCCAAAATTTTGGATATTTTCAACCTAAAGCAATGGATATGCTCATTGAAAATGTGATTGGAAGTTATCAATTACCATATTCGATTGCATGCAACTTTAAAATAAATGGAAAGGATTATCTCGTTCCAATGGTCATTGAAGAGCCATCAGTCGTCGCTGCAGCATCTAATTTAGCACGAATGGCTAGAAAACACGGAGGCTTTCATTGTGAGAAAATCAAGCAAGTTATGATTGGACAAATTCAGATAGCGAATGTTCCTAATATTGACGAAGCTTTGCAAAAGATCAAAACAAGCAAGGAAAAGATCATCCAACTTGCAAACAATCAAGACCCAATTCTCATTAAGTTAGGAGGAGGTGCCGTGGATTTAGAAATAAGACCGATTGAGACTATTAGAGGACCCATGATAATTGTTCATTTGCTCGTCAATGTATTGGATGCAATGGGAGCAAACGCCGTTAATACTATGGCCGAAGCAGTAGCTCCACTCCTGGAAGAATTATGCAACGGAAAAGTATATCTTAGAATTATATCTAATTTAGCTACTCATAGAATTGCAAAATGTAGCGCTGTTTTTGATAAGGAAATGTTAGGTGGTTCTAAAGTTGTTGAGGGAATTCTAAACGCTTATGCATTTGCTAAAGCAGATCCTTTCCGGTGTGCAACCCATAATAAAGGTATTATGAACGGAATTATAGCACTCACTTTGGCCACAGGTAACGATACTCGAGCAATTGAGGCTGGTGCCCATGCATATGCTGCCTTAAACGGATATTCTCCATTGAGTTCCTTTGATGTAGATTCAGACGGAAATTTAGTGGGAGAATTAGAACTTCCAATGGCATTAGGAATCATAGGAGGACTGACCAAAACGCACCCCCTAGCTAGAATTTCACTGAAAGTTCTTGGGATAGGAAGTGCAGAAGAGTTGTCACAAGTTGCCGTGGCGCTTGGGCTTTGTCAAAATGTGGCTGCTTTAAGGGCTCTGGCAGCAGAAGGAATACAAGCAGGACACATGAAATTGCATAAAAGAAAGCAAGAAAAAAAGGATTAAGGTTTGAAATCCTATTTTTTGAAATTTATTTTAGACTTTTTTTTCTTTACATCACTAATAATTATTTTGATAAAAATCTATGATCAATTATGCAAATATACACTCCTAAAAAGAAATACCTGGGGAAAAAACTTATATCTAATATAAAAAATAAAAGATAATGAGAAAAGGATTAATATTTCGGATGAAATTTCAATTATATTTGATATTATACTTTGGATTTATAAGGATGTATTTCTTAAATAAAAAGAAATTATGATCTTTAAAAAATAAAAATGATATAATGAGAAATCTTAAATGATAGATAAATCCATAAGATCGGCAGAAGAGTATGTAGAAAGCTTGCGAAATAGAAAAATAAAATTGTACTTATCCGGGGAATTGGTAAAAAACATCGTGGACCACCCGATCATTAGGCCTTCTATAAATGCCGTGGCAAAGACTTACGAATTAGCGAATACTGACGAAAAGCTGGCGACAGCACGTTCGTCCATTACGGGAACAAGAGTTAATAGATTCCTACACATTGCCGAAAAATCAGAAGATTTAATGTTTCAAAACAAGATGCAGAGAAGGTTAGGCCAGCTTACGGGAACCTGTTTTCAGAGATGCGTGGGTATGGATTCAATTAACGCGCTCCATTCCATCACATTCGATGTTGACGAGAAATACAAGACTTTCTACCATCAAAATTTTTTAAAGTTCGTAAAAATGGCCCAAGAAAAGAATCTCGTCATCGGAGGGGCAATGACGGACCCCAAAGGTGACCGAAGTAAAAAACCACACGAACAAGATGATCCTGATTTGCACGTCCATGTGGTCAATCGAGATGATAAGGGGGTATATGTGTCAGGAGCAAAAGCGCATCAAACCGGTTGTATCAATTCGCATTGGTTAATCATTATGCCAAATTCGAGTCTTACCGAAAAAGATAAAGACTATGCCATAGTAGGTGCAATCCCTGTGGACGCGCCCAACATCACGTACATTTACGGTCGACAATCGAACGACTTGCGCCATTTAGAAGGCTCCCAAATCGATGTGGGTAATTATTTGTATTCTGGTCAAGAAGTTCTGGTAATCTTTGATCGCGTGTTTATTCCTAACGATCTAGTATTTCTTGATGGACAATACGAATTTGCAGGGCAACTTGTCGAGCGATTTACGAATTATCATAGACGCAGTTATGTATGCAAGTCGGGATTGGGAGATGTGCTTATTGGAGCTGCAGCCACTATTGCAGATTATAATGGAGTCCTAAATGCATCTCATGTGAGAGACAAACTAGTGGAGATGACTCATTTAAACGAAACAATATATGGCTCGGGAATAGCATCTTCGTATCAATCTTATCAACTCGACTCTGGAGCGTGGATGTGTGATGATGTGTTGGCTAATGTCTGCAAACAACATGTGACGAGATTTCCATATGAGATGAGTAGATTAGCACAAGACATCGCTGGTGGCTTGATGGTAACCCTTCCTTCTGAAAACGATTTCAAACATGAAGAGGCCGGACCATTGCTTAACAAGTTTTTAAAGGGAAGGAAGGAGATCTTAGTAGAAAATCGTGCAAGGATTTTGAGATTAATCGAAAATATGACCCTTGGAAGGAATGCCGTGTCCTATTTGACAGAATCAATGCACGGAGCGGGTTCCCCTCAGGCTCAAAGAATCGTTCTTTACAGGAAGATGGAGCTAGATTTTAAAAAATTATTATCACAAAATCTAGCTGGTATCAAGATTAAAGAGGAAGCGATAAACGAATTCCCCCAATTTTACAAGAGGGTATTTAACAAGAAGTGATCCAAATAGATCGGGATCCTGGCTTCTTCATTTCACGTGTATGGTCTAAAAAGAAAGATTATTAAACAAAATTTAAATACAAGAACTCATATTATCTTAAAAATTATTGTGATGTCCATTTATCGGAAAAAACAGGATTAAAACCAATACTCTGTTTTGGGATAATTAGACTCGCTTTAAAAGATATGGGCCGAGAGCCTGAGATGTACAGATTTAACGATATAAAACTCCTCCTTGAGAAGTATCTAAGTTATAAACTTGAGAGAGCTGGGATAAAAAAAAGGAAGATCTCATTGGAATATTGAGTCAAGAGCTAATAAAAAACCAATCTCTCCTCTTAATGAGCATGTAGAAGCAATAGAATTAAATCTGGATCAAAAGATTCAAAAATTACTAATTGTTTAAATAGTAAACCGTTAAAATCTATTAAAAATACTTGCACTACATAATATCTAAATCTAAATAAATTGAAGTTATATAAATGACGAGCGTAACAGTATACGATGGATTGGATAGCATTGGCGGTAATAAAATTTATTTGGAAGAGAATGGAAAAGGCGTATTCCTCGATTTTGGGTTAAATTTTAAAGCCTATAACCAATATTACAAGAATTTTCTCAGTGAACGAGCAATAAGAGGGATACATGACCTTTACCAGCTAGGGCTTATACCCGAAATCAATAATTATAGACCAGACTTGGTTCCTATTGACCTTGATCTTTCGCATCACAAAAAATTGAACATTGAAGCAGTACTCCTTTCTCACGCTCACAAGGATCATTACGGGAACCTGGGATTGCTAGACGATGAAGTCCCCGTTGTTGCTTCCTCTCAAACATTAGCACTTCTCAAGGGTTTATTAGATGTCTCAACCGCGCAACTTGGATCCGATGTTATATATTACGCAAAAAGGAGTTCAGAAAAGGATGGGCGAGTCATGACCATTAATCGAGGTAATTTCAAGCAACGAACGCTTGTTTGCTCGCATTATCGCCCTGAACTGGAGGACTTCTTGCTGGCGAAAAGCAGGGCGTCGAGAGAAATTAACGCAAGTAAGTTGATAAGTATCGAAAACTATCCCTTGAACTTTAAAATCACGCCTTTTGAAGTGGATCATTCCATATACGGCGCTACGGCATTTTTGATCGAAGGCGATTCCTTGGTTGCGTATTCTGGTGATTTTAGACTTCACGGCAAGCAGGCTCATAAGAGTCAAAAATTTTTTTCCGCTGCAAAAGAAGCTCGAGTTCTGATTATTGAGGGCACGCGAGCGAATATCACTGAAGAAACCGATACAGAAAGAGACATATTTCACAATTGTCTTGAAAAATCTAAAGAAGCAAAAGGGCTCGTGGTGGCCAATTTTTCACCCAATAATCTCGAAAGGCTCGAAACATTTCGAGATGTGGCATCATCGATTGGAAGACAGTTAGTTGTTTCTCCAAAAGAAGCGTATTTACTTAAAGCACTTGAACAAGCAGACGGAATCGATCGTGCGAAGGAAGTATCTGTTTACGAGTCCGTTCGGTCTAAGGTTCCTTATTGGGAAAAAGAATACCTCAAGGACCTTGATAAAGTCAATAGTGGTGCGATTCGAAAGAATCCCGATGCATATATCGCCTGCTTCTCATATTATGCCTTAAATAATCTGCTTGATATCAATGTGCGCCAAGGAACCTACATTTACTCCTCGGTAAGAGCTTACGAAGAAGAGGCTGAATACGATTTCATTCGTCTTTACAAGTGGATGAGGGGTGTTTTTAACTTCGAAATCATTGGATTTGATGTGGTGAAACACAAAGGGAAGAAAATTCCCCGATTCGCCAAGGGTTATCACACTTCGGGGCACGCAGGACAAAAAGATTTAATAAAGGCAATTGAAATGGTGGATCCAGATGTATTAATTCCCGTACATACTGAAAATCGAGAATGGTTTGCTAATACATTTGATATGGTACCGAATATTAAGAAAGGAAAGCCCATTATTGTCTAATACTCTTTTTTAAATCTTAATACATTATATAAAAAAGGTCAATATTATGTAAAGTGAATGTTTAAATTAGCGAGGTTTGATTAAAGTTATAATTATTATTAATTAAAGATAAAAACAATAATAAATCAGAGAGGATGGAAAGTTTTTGGCAGAATTTCTTATTTTAAGCGCAATTTCTTTCTTTTTAGATGTCGGTTCCGTCATCGTGTTTGCGATCGTATCGAGAAAGCTTCCTAACTTATTTTCTTGGTTTATTGCGAGTATTTTCTATTTAACGGCTTCTTTTTTCAATCAAGTGGAAAATTTTTTCGCTCAAGAAGGCAACCTTACGGAAATTATTTATGTTTTTTACTTCATTGCCGTACTCACGATATCTTTAGGAGTTTTTAGGGACTATTACATTACATTTCTGAGAAAAAAGAAAAAAAATACCATCTCTTCTAATCAATATTTAATTTTCGCTACTGGCATTAATCCAATGGTGCTTGGATTGGAAATCTTTATGATTGTCGTACTTTTAATTACGATTGGGCTGTTAATAAAGCTTTATTTGAAAAGGAGGACCCCTACTCAGGCGTTTTTGTGTATATCTCTGGTTGCTGCATTCTTATTATTGATTGTAACTATCTTGGAATCGGCTGAAGTTGATAATGTAAATCAGTTAACAGTAGGCATATCCATAATATATTCGCTCTTACTTTTAGTCACTGGTATAGTTGCTTTCTTGGAATTAAATATCGTCAAAACTACTGATACATTAAAAGACATGACTAAAACCTTGAAAAAAACAGCAAACACCTTGCAAGGCGTATTAGGTGCTGCTTCAAGTGTGAGCATCAATGCCGCAAACATAGCCTCGGAGCTGGCTATTTCTTCTAGTAATGTAAACAATACCGCAGAAGATATCTCGCGTACTGTTCAGAAGGTTTCTAATTTGACATATGAGATTGTTAAAGGCTCAAAGCAAATTAAGCAGATAATGAACATGGTAAAAGCCATCTCTGATAGAACGAGTTTATTGGCATTAAACGCAAGCATAGAAGCTGGTAGGGCGGGAGAACAAGGCAAGGGATTTAGCGTTGTTGCCGAAGAAGTAAATAAATTGGCAGAAGAAGCGAGTAACGCCGTTGAAAATTCTACTTCTATCGTTGAAGATATTCTAAAGAAGATAGAAGCTACAAACATCTCAATGGAAGGCATATCGGCAACTACCGAAGAGCAGTTCCTTTCAATGGAACAATTGTCAAAAACGGCGAAACGCTTGGAAAAATTGGCTGCTGCACTAAAATTAACTTTAAATGTGAAAGACTTAGAAAAAGAAGCAAAAGATTAACCTTTCATTGAGCTTTAATTCTTTAAATCAATTTATTTTAATTTTTTCCTTTTAACATTTAATTTATAAGCATAATTCATATAACTGAAAATTGTTTTTATGATTAGCAGATAAATTATAAGAATTACTTAATTTTATATTTAAGGTGGATTACAAGCTAATGTTAAAAAAAGGAGATAAAGCTCCAGAAGATATTGAGTTGTTTAATCAAGATGGAACTTTGGTAAAATTACTCGATTACAAGGGTAAAAAGGTCGTCGTGTATTTTTATCCCAAAGATAACACGCCAGGATGCACGGTCGAAGCCAAAAATTTTCGGGACTCCATCAAGGAATATAAAGGGAAGAACATTGTTATAATAGGCGTGAGTGCAGATTCAGTGAAATCACACAAGAATTTTCAGGAAAAATACGACCTTCCGTTTATATTGCTTTCGGATCCTGAATTTAAAGCGAGTAAAGCGTTTGGCGCCTTTGAGGGAGGTTGGGTAAAGCGACGAACTTGGTTGATTGATGAGGAATGGAAGATAGAACGCGTCTTCGAGACAGTTTCTCCCTCGAAGCATAACACAGAATTGTGTACTTACTTCGGTATAAAACCTCCAAAATGATCGAACTTGGTACTACTTAAAGATTCGGTTGAAATATATAGAAAATGCATGTTTTAAATGATTTGTCAAATAATTTAAGACACTTAAAACATTTTTAAAAAAAGTATAATTATTGAAAAAAGGAAGTTTAAGTAGATTTTACTTTTTTACCCCTTGAAAGCTCGAGTTTTCTTTTCTTTCGCTTGATCATTTCCGTGAAGCTTTCAATTCTCGTGAGCAAGCCCGCTTCTCCCGAGTGTTCGTCCATAATGATGTCAAGGAACGGCAAACCAACTAATTTCATATCTCGCATAATCAATTCAGAAATGATACTATCAGGACCGCAAGCGAAGCTTATTAGAAAAATAACGCCATCAATTTCGTTTCTACCTTCGGTAAGAAAATACCTGATCGCTTGCATTATTTCTTCCTCGTGTCGCCAATAGTTCCGGAGTTTCCTATTAACGATTACTGGCTCCTTGAATGTTTTTTTTGGCAAGTTTTCAAGCGTGATAACTTCTACTCCCTGATCTTTGAGCTTTTTCTGGAAGTCAAGGTTGATATAAGTATCGAACACATTATAACTGTGTCCTAGCAATAGAAAACGGATATCGCCTTTTTTGTTTCTTTTTGGGAGCGTGAAAGTTCTATTTCGCATCACGAGACGCAATGCATGAATTACTGATGCGCCTTTTCTCAAAAACTCGTGATATTCGTTAAAATAGTTTTTCGCAATAGCGTATGCTTCTAATGATTTCGTTTGACTCTTGCCAAGTTGTTTACCAAGTTCTATAACAGATGTTGATATGGGAAATTCCTTTACATTCACTTCGAAATTCAAGATTTTGGGACAATCTGGAAGGATCTTCACGATGTCAGGGAGTGACAAGAACTTGGGGCAGAAATAAGCGTCATTTACCTCACTTACATATCTTGGAACAAAGATGAAATCCAAATCTGGATGCTCGCGAAACAATTGAAATATGTGTCCATAGTAAATCTTGATAGGAATGCATAACTCGCCAAATCCATGACGAACACCTTCTTCCACTATCTTTTTATTTGTGGGCGTGCTAAGGACAATTTCTACATTAAGCTCTTCTAATAGTTTCTTCCAGAATGGAAAATACCTGTAGTAATGAAGTGCTCTTGGTATTCCTACTTTCGGTTTCGGGTGTTGCTTTTTTTCGAATGCTTCCAATGCTAATTCTCTCTCTAATCTTATCTAGTTTAATTAAATCTGATTGTTTTTTTTTGGTTGTAATGTTTTAAATTCTATATAGGACTGTTTAAATTTTTGTATCGTCGTAGACTAGTAGGTCCTTTATTCTTTCCATTAAATCGTCTGTAAGCCTTTTTAATTCGTCGTAATCGGGTACTCCCTTTTCAAAATATTGATAGTGATCAGTGAAGGGTTTTCCCATTTTGAATACGCTTGATTTTCCAAAATTTAACATTTTTGCGTGTTTTGGAAAGGTATCTTCTGTACCAGTGATTCCGATCGGTATGATGGGAACTTTCGCTTCAATAGCAAGGCGTACGGCTCCCGTGTGCCCCTCTAGGACTTCAGGACCTCCAACAGTAGTTCCTTCAGGGTATACCATGACGAGCTCGCCCTCTTTCAATCGTTCTCGTGCGAACCAATATGATCCCTCGTCTGATTCTCCTCTCATGAGGGGGAAGGCAAGGTGTGTTCTGATCCAAGCGTTAACGATCGGCATTTGAAATAAAGACTCCTTTGCCATCTGGTACAACCTGCGTCCTTCTTGTTGGCACGCAACAGCGTTGATGATGACGTCCCATTCAGAATTGTGATTGGAGCATACTACTGCAGCGCTCTCTTTTGGAAGGTATTTATCGTAATCTATTCTTTTATAAGGCATGAAGGTGTCGCACATTACCCTCTGGATGAAATTACCATTAAATTGCCAGCATAAGAGCTCGAATTGTCTTCTAATGCCGAACACTTCGGCTGCTTTTATTAATGACATCCAAGTATCGTCGATTAATTGAAGGTAACTCTTCATGTAATGCTTTGCTAGCTGTTTAAAACCTTCTGTTCTATCTTCGGTATCTGAGGGCGATCCTATAGAGAGTCCTTGGTATTTTTTCGATTTCTTTTTAAATTCGGTGACGGAATAAGCGTATTCGTGCTTGCCCTCGAGTAGATCTAATACTTCTTGTCTTAACTCGTCTGACAGTTTTCTTATCAATTCGTAGGTGATCTCGTCTGGGTCGTAATGAATGTAATATATTGGTTTTCCAATGCGAACGGTTACTTTTGCGGGTGTTACCCATAGACTACCTTTAGGCAAGACTTTTCTCGAACCAATAACAGCTGCAGGAACGATAGGAACACCGCACTCAATGGCAAGCCTTACGGCGCCCGTCTTGAATTGGCCAATAGTCCCATCAATGTTCCGCGTGGCTTCGGGAAATATACCTATCCACTGACCGCTTTCTAATATTTCCTTGGATTTGTCCCATGTCTCCTGTAAATTTTCTTTATTGTGCTCGTAAGCGCCAAGATTTGTAAAAAGAGTTTTCACTAGGGGTGTTCGGAAATTATCTCGCTTGCTCATCCATTGGATTCGGATATTTTCCGTTGCAGAGCCCACGAAGAATGGATCGAAGTGACTTTCGTGGTTCGATATCAAGATCCCTCCTTTACCAGCGTTGTTTCCG
This sequence comes from Promethearchaeota archaeon, assembly GCA_048938565.1. Lineage (GTDB taxonomy): Archaea > Asgardarchaeota > Lokiarchaeia > Sigyniarchaeales > SOKP01 > FT1-020. Next base: position 16,354 of record JBHLMB010000002.1, read on the forward strand.
TACTGGGGAAAGATGTGTCCTTCGACATTTTGCACATCTATTCTCCAAATAAACCTTGTAGCAGCGTGCACGTAAATGTTAGCACCCCACCATTGAAGTTCTTTTTCTTGTTCCTTGAAATTAAGGAGTTCTATGAATCTTCTATATAGGACGTTTAATGGATCGATAGGATTATATTTTAAGATCTGATTTACAATTTCGTTTGTTGGTTTTTCAAAATGAAGCTCGCCATCGTCTAAAGGCTTTTCTTCTTGTTCCCATTGCAACAGGTTCTTGCTTTTTTTTCTATCTTCCATTTATTTCACTTCTCAAGTTTATTAAAATTATGGAAAATTATTAATAAAAACTAGTTTAATTGTATAAACACATGTTTGATAGAAGTAGTAGTGCTTTAAATAATTTAAACCTTTACGAACAGATCAACGCTTTTTTATCACGAGTGCTTAAGCTGCTCAAAAACGATGAATTGATGGAAAAAAAATTATCAATTTTTATTTTCAGTCTTTTTACAAATTTCGCCTGTCTGGGATAAAAAGATCTTATAAAGTGGAATCAACGAAACAAGCTGAATCATTCCTGCAATTGATATAATGACTTCTCCCGGGATTATATCGAATAAGAACAACCCTAATGGCGCAAGAACCACCTTAGCGAGTATGGTTGACGACATCATGACTTGGAAGAATATTATCTTTCCTTTTGATATCTCCATTACCAAGGCAATCATGTTTATTAGAAAAAATCCCGAAGAGATTTGAACGATTCCAATCAGGAGGAAAAATGAAACGATCTCCAGTAACGGGGCAATCGTTGTCATTACTCCACTAATCACGACTGATACGAAGAGGAGCAGGGTCTTGTCTAACTTTTTTGAATATTTTCCAGCCATTAGCAAGCTTATTGCGTCGAGAATGGTGAACAAAATCATGACAATGGGAAAGATCGTTTTTGGGTTGTTCGACACTTCTGCTAGCTTAATAATAGCCCATGGCTCTATGACCCATTCGTATAAATTTACGCTGTAGGTTAAAAATAAGAAGGTGCTCATAAAAAGGACTAATTTAGGACGAATGATTTTACTCTCGTCTGAGCTCTTTTTTGTAATATCTTCCGTTAAAGGCTCGCTATCTTTTAACAATAAAAGAGGTAATACGGTACACGCGAGCGAAATCGTTCCTATAAAAAAGATAATGTTCCACGATGACAAGTCATCTGGTTGTATTAAAAAAAAATATATATGAGGAATGATCGTTCCCATCAAGGTGCCTATTTGGATATAAAACGCGTTCTGTTTCCTTGTACTATCATTAGGAGATCTCTCTACGATAAACTTGTCTATGAATACATCCATGAGAGATATAAAGAAGAAGTTTAGTCCTAATAATAAGCCGAATAATAGTAATAGACTGAGATTGAAGATAAATATGGAAAATGTAATCAACGCCCCAATGGCTCCAGCAAGAATTATTTTCTTTTCTCGAGAAAAAGGACCGATTTTTTGTTCCTTGCTAATATATATTGCTAATACTGGTTTTGAAAGCATGAACAAGTAGGATGAATATAATACTAATCCCAGATCAATTCCACTTATGGAAAATTGTTCTTGAAAAAAGATGGGTAAAAAGGCGTTCACGTAAATGTAAATAGACTGTGCGATAAAATATACCGAGAAATACGCTAAATTATTCGTTTTTTTAGGATCCATGATAAACAAGGGAAATATTGATGTTTTAATCCTTTAAGAAAAATCTACATAAAGTTATTATTACAATTTTTTCGTTTTATATAAATAAAAAAGTTTAGTGATTCTTAGGTTAGTTTAATCAAAATGAAATAGTATTAATATCAATGAGATTGTGCTCAAAATCGCTCCAAAGATAAAAAAGAGGAAATTTGTTTTTAAGTCATCATATGCAATGGTAGCTATTCGGACTTTCTTTCCTGGGAGTATTGGCACGCCAGAAGGGTTTAATGAATCCAAAATCAAATGACAGCAAAATATCAGGTAAACCGTAAGACAAACGAAAATGGCTAATAAGGGTGAAAATAGTGAAAATGGAGCACCAGCACAGATAGCCATCAGTATCAATAAGGGAGATAAGGGAGAATGTGTTAAGAATTTCCTTTCGTGCTTGAAATACATCTCGTGGTCGAGCCAATCGTTAGTTTTTCCTGCAAGATAAAACAAGAGCACGAGTAATACGAAAATTGGACCAAGTCGAATAATTAAATTAAAGCAGGCGCTCAACAAAGAACCAATTCCAAGTGATACAGATACATGGGCATATTGCTTCATTTCTCATCCAACACCTATCATTTCTTCAATTCTCTTTAATCTGACAGCTGCTTGCTTCAAAAAATTATCATTTTCCTCTAATTCTTTTTCTAACTGTTTTTCACGCTCGTTTTTTTCATTATTGCCTGTGGGCTTGAAGTTACAAACTTCATTGACATAAAATGGAAAGAGATCACATAACTCACGGTACATTTCTGAGAAGACTTCGAGCATTCTTTTTTTAGCAGTTCTTAATTCCAAGCTCCCTTCGTGAAGGTTGTCCATTGTTTTCATTAATTTTTTCAAGTTCTCTTCTTTAAAAATTGTTCTTTCGAGTATTTCTTCAAATAGCTTGTCATTCATATACATTTTATCCCTCAATGACTATTTTATTCGGAAATTCTTGTTAAATACGTTTAATTCGTCTTGCAGGCTCTTAATTTGGTCGAAAATTTCTAAGACTTCTTCTTTTCCAAGTAGAATTCTTTCTTCGCTCAAATCTTGACATTGATTGAATAAGTTTTTTATAGTTCGAGCCCATTGAAATTTTGAGAACATTGCAAGATCCCGCGTAAACGAGAATAGTTCCTGTTCGCTGGCCTCATATCTGCTTGTCTTTTTGAAGGCTTGTTCTAGAAACTTATATATTCCCTCTTTTTCTAAAAATAAAGCGCTTTTTATATCGTTTGTTTTTATCGCTCTATATATCCTAAACGAATAATGCACTAATAAGGAAAGAGAATCTCCCAATGCAAGTTCGTACTGATTAATCGGGCTCTTCAACATTTTTTTTCCATGAGGTTTGAGTTCTTTCCTACTAACATCATTCAATTCGGGGGATTCGATAGAAATTGCTTCAGGAATCGAAGTTAAAACCTCGCTTTTCGATTCGTAATAATCTTGTAAAGCATTTTCGTATTTTTCTCCTACAGAATATGTGGTTCGCAATGATTCCGAGCCTCCCGCTTCTAAATGATGTCTTTCAACCAAATAATCGTGCTCAACCAGTATTGAAAATATTTCATTTCTCATCTTGTTGATTTTATGCTTTAAATTCTTTTTTTTCACGATTTTTGACGCCTTAGGGTATATAAACTTCTTAAGCTCTTCCTTGATTTTCTTTTCGTGAAGATTTCCTATCTTGTCTACTGTTTTTAAAGCATTGAGAAATTGGATGACTTCTTCTATAAATCCAGAGTATATCTCAAAGTCTTTCTCGAATAATGTTTTACTTGCTTGTTGCTGGATTACTTTTTCTGCTAAAGCCAAATCATACCCCTGATCTTTCATAAATTGATCTATCTCTTCTTGGCTTGCAACTTTAAGGTTTTCTATTTCTTTTAGTTCGAGCTCTACTGGAAATGGTTGATTAATGTCTGATCGCTTTACAACAACCTCGTATGGTTGCATTGTTGACATGTAATTCACTTGAAATGTTTCGTTCCTGCGAGAACTATAAATCCCAGAACCATGAACTTTTCGAAAGTTCATTATATAACTGATCTGTGAAGCGTCCTGTTTTTGATATATCCGGAAAGTTGCGATGTTGTTAAAAAAGGAAAACGCATGATCGTGAAGGTAACTTGCCTTGTTAGCTGAACTAATAACTCCAAATCCTCGCTGAAAAAATTTTCCCAGGAATTTATCGATCATTCCGTAATTATTAGTTTTTTCCAAATAATAAGACTCAAAAATTGTGTCAATATGAGGTATAACAAGTATTTTTTCGTGTATTCCATATCCTACGAGGTTTAAAGCACCAGAATGTATGATGGCGTGTAATATTTTTGCTGTAATGACGAATGACGCAAAAGTTTTCTTTTTTACATCACTTAAAATTGAAAGGTCGATTACGACGGTAGTATCGTCGTTTATAAAATCGATGGCTGTAATGGAGTCGCCTTTTTGGGTTGAATTTACGAAGAACGCCATTTCTTGCCCTGACAAGTCGTCGAACAAGGATTTTAAGGAATCGCTTAT
>JBHLMB010000266.1:0-4927 GCA_048938565.1 Promethearchaeota archaeon
ATCGAGTTTCTAGTATGCGAGGAGGGAGAAGTCGTAACAAGGTAGCCGTAGGGGAACCTGCGGCTGGATCACCTCCAAATTTTAAAATTAGAAAGTTTATACTAAACTTTCTTCTTTTTACTTCTTATTTTCATTAGAATAATATCGATTTTATTTCTAATCAAAAGGATTTTTAATGTTGGTTCTTTTTTAAGACATAGCCTTATTTATTTTCTAATATGGGCCTGTAGATCAGTGGAAGATCACGACCGCTTTTAGCGTAGCTGATTCAAAATCGCTTGACACGTCGAGAGCAAACGCTCTGTGCGCAAGTATTGCACTCAAGAGGTCGCGGGTTCAAATCCCGTCAGGTCCACCACTTTTTGTGATATTGTGTTGCTTTATTTAAGCCTCTACTTCTCATGAAATGCGAAATAAAAAATCAGGCTGAAAAGTAGGAATTGAACCCCCTATATTTTAATATAAGACTTTGATTAAAACTATTCTTGTCTTAACCTATAATAAATACAATAGGGGTGTGGGGCAGGGTCTTTTTCTTAAAATCTTTAGGACATTACTTCCACCAATTCTTTAATAAGTTATTCTACAATCCACCCAGATTTTTCCCATGCTTCCTTCATCACCGGATTTCGTTTTAAAAATTCATCAATCACTTGTTTTGACTGTTTATTTAGGGGACAAGAAAAATTATTACATTTTGGACAGTGAAACTTTTTAATATCATAAAACCATAAAATATAACCTATAATGGGAAGAACTGACCAAATATATAGTTGATTCAATAATAGAATAATAATAGGAATCGCAATAATGGAAAAAATTATGACAAAACCAATTAATAACTGAATTTTTTCATTTTTACTCATTGGTTCCGGATGATATTTCCAGATTTTCAAACTTCCATAATTCCCGTAACAGCGAAGGAATTTTCCTTTTTCAGAGTAAAATGGACAGTGACTGCACAAAATCCGTATTTCCCAAAATTCAAAGAAAATTATTGCAAATATTACTAAAGAAATTAGAGATATAATAAATTCCACCATTAATCCATTGAAAATCAATCCAATCGAACCCGTTATTACAATAAAAAAAAACAACCCACCAAAGCATATTAATTTTTTTAAATCAAAATGACAATCAAGTTTTTCTTTTAAATTACATTCATTGCATTCTGATTTATCACCAAATATACATAATTTATAAGAATTATTTTTAGACATTTTTAACATCCCCCTCTATAACTTTTAAGTAGTTAAAATAATCGTATCCTCTTCTGCCTCATTGATAGGCCCATCTCTCGAATATTGGAGGAATAACCTATTTTCGTTCGATCATCAATTACATTATGAAATGTTGAATAAAATTTAGCCAATTTCTCATCATATTCTACTGATTCTAATTCATTTAATAAAAGTTGAACTGTTTTTTTTGAATTTAAAACAAGATCATCATTATCAGAGATAACATAGAAATTTTCAGGGTTTTGTATATCTTCAAATTTGATTTTTTCTATTTTTTCTTCAGTTTTCATTCATATCATCTTGTTTTTTTCTTTCTTATATTCCTTAAGACGCTCTAAGAAATTAAATTTATGTGTTAAGATTAGTTATGATAGATTTGAGGAGGACCAATTTTGATGAATATAATGAATGATAGATAATATATATTAGATATTAAGGATAAAATTTCCTAATCTTGGTTAAAAATACCATTATTACCTATTTAACTTTATTCTATGAATTTTTCCCCTTTATAGACAAATATAAAATCAAATCGATATCTTTTAGGAAACCCAATTTGTAAAATGGAGTTATATCCTTATTGATTATCTGGTATAATCTAATATGGGCTTTATCGGATGATAATATTGACGGAGGAAAGATATTTTTCCCATTTACTATCTCAAGTGGGAAAAAATATGAAATTACTATGTCGTGGCGACATAGTTACGGGTCTAGACCCGTCAGGTCCACTACTTTTTGCCCCTATTACATTAATAAAATAAAGTGAAAAAAAAATTGATTATTTAGGTTGAATTAAAAACTTGATTAATTCTATTCATTTCTTCCTTATATTCGTTTTTTGAAAAGTTTTCTGTCCAATAGCTTTTTCCGCTCTCAGCAATTTCTCGTAGATTTGAAAATAATAAATCATGTCGTGTTTTAAATTCGTTTTTTGTCTCGTATTTTGGAAATTCTGTTAAAGTAAATTCATTTGTGATCCCCATCCTGATCTTTTTTGATTTAACAGAAAATTTTTTCCATCCTTCATAAATCCATCCTTGCTTCCTTTTGATAAAAATTACTCCTTTTTTAGAAAAACCTACTAAAGAAAGCCAAGTTGTTTTAGTTACCGCTACACCATATGTTTTCTCATTTTTAATTGTAAAAATTGAAATAGCATCTACTTCATCGTCTTTAGGAATGATATCATTTTCGAATGAATTTTTCATATCATTTAAGTATGCCTCAAAAAGTTTCTTCCCTTCTAAATTGATCTCTTTTGAAAATTTTGCAATTTGGTTCAATCTATCTTTCTTATCAATGAAATGATGTTCCCAAAACTCATCACGCTTTTTTTTTAATGATTCACAGATGTTTAAGAAATTATATTTTAAAGTTTGATAAGTTTCGGATAATTCCGCATCAGAAGGAAGTTCTAACTTGATTCCGTATGATTTAAGAAATAATTTTTTGATATCTTTTATTTCTGCCCAATCTATATAGACGGGAGTTCTTTTTCGTAGATAGAATCTAAAACCATAATAAATTCCATTTCTAGTGATTAAGACGGGAGAACCATAGGGATCATATATCGCAAACTTTGAAGGGCTCGTGTGTTTTACTACCATAATTGCACTAATTATAATTATATCGTCTTTAGGTATAAGATCTAAACACCCTGAATCTTTAATTGGATATAGGATATATTTGTCATTCATATAAAAGAAAAAAAAATATGAAATATAAATCAATGTGGTAAATTATTGAACTATTATATTTCTTGATGTTTATTATGCCTACAATAATTTCTAAACTTGAACAATTGATAAAGTTATCAATTATTACTAAAAAGGTTAATACGATTGCACCTTATTTGCAATTATTCTTAGATGGTTTCTAAAAATATCTAAAGTATTTCAGATAAATCAAATTTACTCAAATTAAATCTGGATACTTTGGTTTAAAATTTTCAGTAAATAATTTATTATTCGAAAATTTTTTATCTTTTTCATTATATTGAAGATTAAGCAAAGGATTATAAGTTTTTAAAAAATCTAAATCTCCAAAAATTGATTTTACTAAAGTAATTCCACTTACCATATCGTTTAGAAATATATATTTTTGAACTTTTAGAAACTGAAATAATTGGTCAAACAATCTATAAAAACTACTTAGTTCAATATCGGGGAAATATAATTTAATAAGCAATCCATTTTCAAATTCTACATCTTTCTGTAGTTCTTTAATAAAAAAAGTGCCTTCTATTTCGTAAAGGAATCCAAAATTGAAAAAACTGAAAATTTTTACCAGTTTATCTATAACATCTTCCTTTATATTTGGTAAGATGATATATATTACTTCTTGAATGCCTAAATTCTTTATTTTTATGTAAGGGAATAACAACTCTTTTTCTAATAGGTTGATTATTGAATTGATTCTGTGTTTTGTTCTAGTTCCCAATATAGATTTAATATCTGTAGAACACCAATTATAAATTTGAATTAAATCTTGGAACTCTCTTGAATTTATATCGTAAATTGTTGAATCTGAAAGTTTTTCGAAATTGTGTTGTTTAACATATAGTTTTTGGCTTTTAAAATTAGTAACATAAAGAATTTTCTGCAAGTATGATTTAAATCGATTAGCATTCAAAATCCATCCTTTAGAACTTAGATTATAGTCAAAATGGAAAATCTGATATACTTTTTTTATAAAAAATAAGCAATACTCGCCAATATTTTTTTTTGATTTAGTTATCCAGTTCAAATAAGTCTTGTTAGGATTTAGATTAGGGCAAATATATTTAATAAATAGGAATTGATTATTGTCTATAGAAGCAGTATATTTTATTTTTTGAAAATTATTATTTAACAAGAGTTTAAAATTAATATCTTTTAAGTCAAACGGTCGGATGTATAAGTAATATTGACTTAAACCAAATTTTTGAAAAGTAGGCTTGAATTTTATTGATTTTATGTATTTTTTAAAGAAATGTAATTCCCTTATTTTTTTGAATCTGTCTGCATCAATAAGGATTTTTTTCAAGTCTAAATGTAAATTTAACAAATCTTTAAAATATTTTATAGCGTAATTGTCGTGCTGATATGATATTCTTTTTTCTACCTGTTTAGTTAATTTATTCAAATCATTTTCTAAATCCCAAAACAATTCAGGTAAATTATTATTTTTATCGTGAGAAATTGGCAATTCTTTTTGAATTCTTTTAATAATATGGATTAGACTTTGCTCAAATAAGTCCCTAGTATGTAGAAATTCCTTTTTTTCAAAATCGTAAAAATCCTTTCTAGAATATGCAGGGAATAAACCGTCAAAGAAATATCTATTAATACTAATCATTTCGTTGCCAAAAAGACTATATAAAATTGAAATCAATCTCTTTTTTTCATTTTTTCTTAAATTTGGAAGCCATATATGGACTTTTAATAATTCTCTTTTATTAAATAAGTCTTTTCCATAACTATAAAGTAAGCGTGGGAAATATTCTTTTATTTCTTCTATCGTTTTAAATGCTTCATCTGACTTTTTCAGAAGAATTTGAAGGTAGTATTTGGCAAAATGTCCTACACTTATGGTGGAAATCATTATTGGCTTTATAATTGGGGGATCTTCCTTTAAAAAAAAGTGCAGAATCCTTTCAATATCTTTCCTCTTAAGATTCTGAATATTGCTATTTTTGTATATCC
>JBHLMB010000267.1:0-4916 GCA_048938565.1 Promethearchaeota archaeon
CAATCTTCCGTTCCAAGAGCTATCGAGGCGATCAATTGGGCCATGACTTCAGTATCCGTGTTTGTAATGAACACGCGACCCATATCGTCCATTTTTTGTTTGATAGTGTCATATACTGGAATAGTACCATTAAAAGCGAATGAAAATTCCATGTCGTTGTTTTTAAAATGAAACGGTTGGATATAGTGTGCAGAAGAAAACTCCGTGGAACCCGTTGTAGCGTACCGATTATGACCAATACCGACATTTCCCCAAAGTTGTGATAATTTCTTCTTATTCAATACTTTTGAAACCAATCCCTTTTTCTTATATGTAAAGATGCCGTTACTCCCCGTGTGATACAAGGAAACTCCTGTAGATTCTTGACCACGGTGTTGCAATGAGATTAATCCATCGTATAGGATTTTTGAAACGGAATAACCGATGTCATCACATGTAACGCCAAAAACAGCACAATGCTCTACGGGTTTGTCGTTTTTTATTACTTTTTTTTTCTTGAACATGGTAGTTCTTATACAAAACGAGCTTTTTTTGTAGTTCTACAATTAATTAAGTAATTATAGCTTTATTAATTATTTTATGTAGAAGAAAAACTTTTTAGTTTATAATTAGACAAGCATTACCAATACATTGAATTTAATGGATATATGTCAATCAAGGAACAGTCTATTGCATTTGTGGTGTTGATAGGAGGAAAAAGCCTTCGATTTGGAACGGACAAGGGAATCTTTGAAATTCACGGAAAGCCAATGTTATCATATCAACTTGACACGCTCAAGAAATTTAAGAAAAACATATACATAATAGGTCATTCCTTGCAACAAATTAATATTTATAGAGAAAAGATCGGTTATAATGATAAGGTTATTTTTCTCGTTGATAATAGAGAGCTGATCGACAATCCAGAAGTGCGCACACCAATGATAGGATTATATACTGCCTTCAAGAAGTTAAAACAAGAAAAAATAGATAAAACTTTCGTGTTTTCTTGTGATACTCCTCTCATCAAACACGAAGCGATTAAATTTATGATAGATCGGGGATATGAGCACGATTGTTGCATTCCGCAATGGCGTAATGGATTTTTAGAGCCCTTGCTTGCTATTTATCCAACAAATAAAGCCCTTATATCCATTGAAAAATGCCTTAAAGACCGAAATTATAAACTTATCAACTTATTAGATAAAAAGTGGAATATCTTCCGCATCTCAATTGAGGAACTCATACAACCATTGGACCAGAATCTTCTCACATTTATCAATGTAAACCATCCAATTGACCTTGAGAAGTTGCTTGAACAATATAAAAAATCATAATATTTGTTCTTAAATTCAATGATGGCTAAAATAGAGAGATTTAAAAAAGGATTGAAAAGGAGATTGCAGCGGATTTCACTCACGACATTATGTTTATTAATCAAGTCTTTGAGGGCTTGAACTTGGAAAGGGAAACAAAAATATTAGATGTGGGTATTGGTTATAGGATTATGGCGATAATTTTAGCAATGAACAAATTGAATATTATAACGGGGGAACCAAAAATAGATCCCTTAAGAGATGAATACTACAAACATGGAAAAAAGCCAGATGTAAAGGAAGAAAAACAGAATTGCGAAGAACATTATTACTTCGAAAAAGATTACAAATGGAAAATATTAGCATGTGAATTTGATGGAATGGAACACATTAAATTTAAGCATTTTAACGCCCAAAATTTTAGATTTCAGGACGATTTTTTTGATGCAATCTTTATGTATGACATTCTCCAGCACATTGAAAAAAAAAGAGTAGCACACTTAGAATGCCTGAAAGTAATAAAATTAAAGGGTTTATTATGCTTTATAGAAACAAATAGGGATGGGATTGAATATTTCATGCAACAATATGGTTTTAGCGTTGATCTCGTGGAACCTGAAAAGTTCCTTAAGGGAATTGATACTAATATTCACATTAGCAGGAAAATTCTCCAATGTTTATATTAATAAAATGGCGATATGACAATTTGACAAAAAAAAAAACACAAAATCAGAAATCCAAAAAAAGCAAGGCTTTTCAAATATAATAATATTTTATAAAAATCATTAATTCTTTTAAGTCAATAGTATTGATTCATGCATCATAAATGAATAAATAAAACATAATTATAGCTATAATCAAGGAATACTCTCATGAAAGACTCAATTATTATAAAAAATGGTTTAGTATACGACCCACTAAATAGTATCGACGGAGAAAAACAAGAAATTCACGTTAAAAACGGAGTCATAGTAGAAAAGGTTGAAGCAGAAGACGCGAAAGTAATTGACGCCTCAGGAATGATTATTTTTCCTGGAGGGGTAGATCTACACTCTCATATCGCAGGAACAAAAGTTAATATAGGAAGGTCTTTTAGACCAGACGATAAACCACCTGAATGTAACGAGGCAAGAACAAAGCTCACGAGAAGCGGCACGGGTTTTGCAGTTCCGTCTACTTGGACAACAGGCTATCGGTATGCAAAATTAGGATATACGACAGTAGCTGAGCCTGCAATGCCCCTTTTGGAAGCACGACACACGCACGAGGAATTTAACGACATTCCAATTTTAGATAAGTTAGCAATGCCATTGTTCGGGAACAATTGGTATGTATTGGAATTTGTCAAAGAAGGTAATATCGAAAAATTAGCAGCTTATGTAAATTGGATTTTAAAAGCAACCAAAGGCTATGCTATCAAGATAGTAAATCCAGGAGGAGTAGAAAACTGGGCATGGGGTAGAAATGTAGCATCAATCAATGACGATGTATATCATTGGGGTGTGACACCAAAGCAAATCGTAGAAAGTTTAGCAAAAGCTAATGAAATGTTGGAATTGCCTCACTCTATTCATGTGCACTGTAATAATTTAGGATCTCCTGGAAATGTGAAGCATTCCATTAACACTTTTAAGCTTTGCGAGGGAATTGATCCAAAAACGGATAGAGGAAGAACTTTACACATTACTCACTGTCAATTTAATGCCTATGGAGGAGAAAATTGGGCTAATTTTGAGTCAGGCGCTTCTGAGGTTGCAGAATATGTGAATTCTCATAAACACATGACTCTCGACGCAGGACAAGTCATTTTTTCCAAATACGCTACGACAACAATGACGGGAGATGGCCCTTGGGAATTCAATCTACACCATTTGGGAGGACCGAGCCCATGGGGTGCTAGACCTGGTGTAAAGTGGGTTAACGGCCAAATCGAAGGTGAATCAGGATCAGGAATAGTGCCATATTTCTTTAGTAAGGCTGTAGGAGTAAATGCTGTTCAATGGGCAATTGGACTTGAACTTATGCTTATGGTAAAAAATCCGTTCCAAATCGCCGCTACGACCGATCATCCAAACGGAGGACCCTTTACAGCATACCCAATTGTTTTTAAATGGTTAATGGACAAGAAAGCAAGAGACGAAATGTTAAAGAGCTGTAGTCAGAGAGCAAGTACGGCAACGCACCTTGGAGATCTCGATCGAGAATACACCCTTAGCGATCTATGCGTTGTTACGCGAGCAGGAAATGCTAAAACATTAGGATTAAAAGATAGAGGTCACTTGGGTGTTGGCGCCATAGGAGATATAGCTCTTTACAAGCTTGATCCAAGCAGCATGGATGGTAATATGATTGAAAAAGCGTTTTCAGCTGCAGCGTATACCATTAAAGATGGACAAATTGTTGTAAAGGATGGTGAAATCACCGCCACACCGAAAGGAACAACAATATGTGCCGAAGGTAAGATAAAGGTAAGCGCATACGAATCCATGCTTGAAGACGTGAAAGCACGCTGGAGAGATCACTACTCCATTAATTTCAACAATTACGCTGTCCAAGATGCATATGTACCTAAATGTAAAATCGTGAATGGCACATAATTTTTTATACTTTCTTTTTTTAATTTTTGCTTTACGAAGATTTATATTATCTGGGTTTAATCTTTCATCATAGAACCTTCAGAACACTTAATACTATTTTTTATTGTTTTAGGACTAATTGGACTATTATCGATATTTTTAATAAGCACGCTCTCTACTTATATGAAACAAAAACAGACAACGGGAATATATCTATCCTTGGTCTATGCGACTTTTCTTACGGGCGTCATTTTTATCGACATTGGACATTTAGCAGCATATATTGATGTAGGCACTTATTTTGATCTCTATAGAGCACTAAGTATGGTCGCCATGGCTTTTTTTATCGCTGGAATACTTTTCATGGTTTTCTTTCACGCGGAGATAACAAAATTCAAAAAAATGAATAAATACATCGAAGTCGCCATTGGAATAATTGTTATAATCATTATATTACTTCCATTCAATTACACTGATCTTTCTGAAGAAAATGATTTTAGGCTTTTTACTTATATTATGATGTCGATGTTTGGAATCATTGCTTTTGCACACATAGCATATAGTTATTATAATATAGCATATAAATCGACACAAAAACGAAAACAGTTGAATATTTTAGGCCATTCAAATGTGGTTTTTCTATTCTTTTATGTGTTAATGTCAGTTTATGGAATGACTCAAGAAACTATTTTCCTTGTGATTTCAATGGTTTGCTTGTATGTATCGTTCTTGGGATATTTTCTTGCGATTTACTTACCTAAACTCAGGTCTTAAATCATTTTTTCTCCTCTTTTTAAATACTAAGAAATTTTAAATAGTGATTTAATATTTTAAATTGTACGATAATCTGTTATCAGGTAAATATTTAAATAAAAATAACATCATTTTTGTTATATTATAAATTCAGGAAAAAAATTATGAAATTGTTGGTTTTCTTTTGTTAGAAAGTGAAAAAAAGATCAAATATTCCGAAGACTTTTTTTTAAAAATAGTATAACACGCTTTAGATATCGTCTTCATTCTTGACATCGAACAAGAAGCAATC
>JBHLMB010000268.1:0-4905 GCA_048938565.1 Promethearchaeota archaeon
AACTCTTCTAGAGATCCTCAAGAAAAAAATAATAGGAGAAAATACGGAGAGCATCTAACTTCAAAGGATTTTTTTCTCCAATATATATTTCCGGAAATTAAGCAAATCTTGATGGAGCGTATCTGGGTCGATCTTTACGCTGGAGAAGGAAATTTAATCCTCCCTATATTAAATTTCGTTCCGGATGATAAAAAAGAATTATTTTTCAAAAACCAAGTGTACTTATTTGATGCTCAACCTAAATTAGTGCAAAAATGCCAAAAAAACGCAATTAAATACGGGATTTCTCCCGATATAGTCCAGAAAAATGTCGTCCTACGAGATAATTTGGAAAGCTATCCCGATTTTTTGAAAAAAAAATCTCTTCCAATTTTTCACATCACGAATCCTCCCTACTTGTACCTTGGATATATTCGCAAGCACGAAGAAACACAAGCTTTTTTGAATTATTTTAGAGGAGAGAACAAGGGATATCAAGATTTATATCAAATCGCAATGATGAACGACTTGAAGAATGGAATTATCGATTTAATTTACATCATTCCCTCAAATTTTCTATATGGTGCTTCTGTATCAAATAAGTTCAGGCGTGATTTCTTAAAGTGGTATGAAATCACTAAGATGCTCGTGTTTGAGACAAAAATATTTGAATTCACGGGAACTAATACCTGTGTAGGTTTTTTTAAAAGGAAAAAAATAGAAAAACAAGAGTCCATTTGTTTTACTGCTCACAAGTTTAATAAACAAGGTTTGATGACTACAAGAAACTACGCACTAAAGCCAGAATATAAATATCGGGCTGGATCTGAATTCGAAGAATTCCTCATTCAATACAGGAGTAAACATCCTTTCAGTGTTAATTACTATTTTAAAAAAGAAGAAGTAGAAGAAAATCGCGGATATAGCAAGATTACCGCTATAGACGCAAATAAGTACGAAAACAACGAATATAAAACCTTAATACTATCAATTAATGACCAATTAAAGCAAAAAATTGAAAAAAATGGATTATATATTCGAACAGTTGATACGGGTTCTTCAGATGGACGAGTTGGTTTAGGAAAGATCCAAGAGGATTTCCAAGTGGACGCTATCTATGTTTCTGGTAATACTTATCGAACCCATCCAATTCAAGTTTTTATCGAACCAAAATTGTCTAGTTTAGACCAGGCGATCATGCAAAAATATTTTAATCTCGTATTAGAACACTTCCGAGAAAAATTAGATAGTGAATTTTTAACAACATATAAGTATTCAAACACAGAATATACGAGAAAGTACTTGGGTTTAAGTCAAGCCAGGAGAATAATAGAAACATTTCCTTTAAGCGAATTAAGGGATGAGAAAATAACAAAACTTTTCCAATTAGTTGAACAAGGAAATTTTAAAGAACTCAAGAAGTTTCTAAAGTTAATTCTTTAAATAATACTCAATTCGGCCAATAATCGCCATCATTTTTTAATATTTTAAAAATTGCTAAAAATTGGTCTCTAGAAGAAATTTATTAATAATTCTATTTATATAAAGTATGAATGTATCATTAAATAAAGGAACGCAAACCATTCATTCAGAATCAATGCATTATAAATACGATAATAATTTCAATAAATACATTATCGAAGTAAAGGATTTAACAAAATCCTTTAACGGTTTTAAAGCAGTTGATCGAATTAGTTTTAAAGTTCGTAAAGGAGAATTATTTTCTTTATTAGGTCCTAATGGTGCAGGAAAATCTACCACTATCCGAATGTTAACCACGGTATTAAAACCTACTGAAGGAGATGCAAGAATTAACGATTTTAGTCTTTTGAAAGACAAGAATAAGATCAAACCACTAATAGGCGTGTGCCCTCAAGAAAATGTCATATTTGAAGAATTAACGGCAGAAGATAACATGCAATTTGTTGGTAGAATGCAGGGAATGGATCCTAATTACATAAAATTGCGTGCAACAATGCTTTTAGAAAAAATGAATATCGCAGGACGCAAGAAGAGAACAAAATCTTTTTCGGGAGGTATGAAAAGACGGTTAAACCTCGTAATGAGCCTCATTCACGAGCCTGAAATTCTATTTCTTGATGAGCCTAGTGCTGGATTAGATCCACAAGCAAGAAGACTTGTCTGGGATTTCATAAAGGACCTTAAAAAAACAGGAATGACAATCATCCTTACCACTCACGATATGGTCGAAGCAGACGCATTAAGCGATCACATCGCAATTATGGACCACGGTAAGGTTATGGCTTTAGGAACACTAGATGAGTTGAAAGGGAGTTTTAGAGATGGAAATATTCTTGAATTCAGTTTCTCTTCAAAAAAAGAACTCTTACAAGCAAAGGAGAACTTTTCAAAATTAGAAAAGATTAAAAAAGTAACTGAACTCGAGAATAATCAGCTGGTCGTCACATTTATAGGAGGGATCGAAACATTCAAGAACGATATATTGAAATGCGTGAAATCGTTCAAAACTTTGCACTTCAGGGAGGATTCCCTCGAGGAAATATTCCTAAAATTAACGGGTAGGGGGTTGAGAGATTGAACGCGATTACTAGTATTAGAACTATTACAAGAGTGAAGGCGATTGACATGAAAGCATGGTATATCGCCAAGAAGAACGTGAAAGAAAAGCTTAAAAACTTTGGAGCAATGTTTTGGACGGTAGCGTTTCCAATCCTGATGTTGTTCATTTATAAACTTGTGTTTAGCGAACAAGATGCTCAAATGCTAAATGGTATGGAAGTTTTTGATGTTGAATTTCCAGGAATCGTTGTTTACACGATTGGTATGTCCACGGTAACAAGTGCAGTAATGTTTGCAATGAGTAAAAAAAACAGGACATTAGAACGTATAGACACGATGCCAGTTAGTCGAGGAAATGTCTTTTTGGGAGCAGTAATGTCGGAAACGATTTTTATGAACCTCCAGCTTGTTCTTATTTTTGGAGTTGGATATGGTATTTTAGGAGCGCATTTTGAACTTGCAATGCTGCCCATAGGGTATTTATTAGCAATGATTTATGGAATTGGAGCAATTGGATTAGGGCTCTTTATTGCTAGCATTTTTCAATCTCCAGAAGCTGCGAATGGTTTTGGAATGTTGTCTCACATGTCATTGATGTTTGTTTCGGGAGCATTCTTTCCATTGGATAATCCGGGCGTGTTTTTCACTCCACAATACTGGATCAAGCAAGTGTACCTTCAATTGACCGTCTTCGGAGATTCGTTATCTGATATGATGTACAGTGGAACTATTATCACGCCTCTTTCTGAGGCCACGATCGTGTCAATATGGATCGGGATTCTTATGATATTTGCGTTCACGGCATTTTTTATCGTGTTGGGCGTGAAAACATTTCAGAAAAAAACCCAAATCTGATTTTATTTTTTCCTATTTTATTTTTTTAATATATAATTATCTAGTATAGAATAATTTGCTTTTTGCAGCATAATCCACACCCAAACCGGCTCCCGACACAGTAGTTATCTCTCCCTCGCAGGCTCCGTTTGTTTGGTCCCAGAATTTACTGACCGAGCCAGACATGTCAACTCCAGCGATTATCGTCTTTACTTGATTTAGATCGGCCAGTTTTCTGTATGACTGGATCATCGAAATAGAACTGAATTGCGATACTAACGGAATGGTAATTTGAGTTCCATCGTCGTCGATAGATTCCCAAATAGATTGCCAAGCTTCAGGTTGAAGTCCAGAAGCAAAAGATCTCTTAACGACAGTTACTGAGCTATTGATCAGGCTTTCGATGTAAGCAGCAAGTCCAACGGTCAAATCGTTGGCTTCCCGAAGGATGGTTACCCGAGAGATGCTAAAGCTAGACGCATTACAACCCTCGTATGGGCTATCAGAGACATTTTCGAATTCAGCGGCAGCAGTAGGTACCATTTTCATTAAGTTTTGAACAAAATGAACGACATCGTAACCTTGCATATCTGAATTGTGGGGCGAGATCCTGAACCAATACTTATACTTATCATCAACGGAAGGATCAGTTAAATTCTCGCACAAATCAGCTGTTGCTGCGCCAGTTCCTAAAAATATCCTTCCGTCGTCTAAAATTTCTTCTCTGTACTGCCTTACCATTTCAGAACTAAAACCACCAATAAAATATCTTGCCAGTTTAACATCTTTAAATCTAACTACGGCATTAAGGGCATCTTCAATAGAAGGCGATTCTATGGATTCCTTGGTGTCTTCAAATACCAGTGCGATGTAATATGTTTGATTTACAGTTGAATTACCAATGAAAATTCCTCCAGCTGCATTGATTTCCCACGCAGCTAAGTACGCTCCCCTGAATTGGTTCTTACCTTGTGAATCCGACAATGGACCAATAACACCAACTCTAATGATTTGATCGTCAGAAATACGATAACCAGGAACACCAGGAATTATTATATAACCACCTTGTCTTTCATGCCAATCTATAGAGAATATCGAGAATATACCTATGATCAGCATCAATGAAAGGTTCGAAACTACAATTATTCTTTTATTGTATGTTTTCATTTCTATTTTATTCAATTTCTTTTATTCAGATAACTTAATAATGCCTTGAAAATTTCTCATAGATCAATTTTATTTGTATATTTGTGACCTATCTGCAGTTGTTGATTAAATTCTTCATCTTTCTTCTTATTTTTAGAATTATTAATAATTATATCAAATCAGTATTTAAACAATTTAGACATGGAGTTCCAATTCTAAGACAACTTCTATGTCTTACAAGACAATAATATTATCTAACCGAGATAATACTTTTTCTTATTCTCTTGTCTAATAACTACGATTGAAAATTGAAATACAAATCTAAATCCCGATATGAAATCAATAAAATTAGACATATAAGGCAAAATATATGGAGTTTTATTTTAATTTGGCCGTGAGTAATAT
>JBHLMB010000269.1:0-4902 GCA_048938565.1 Promethearchaeota archaeon
TATTATTATAGATACAAAATAAAATTATTGTTGATATATTTTGAGCATATACAGAGAAGGTTTACTTTCAAATCTTGGTCAGAATTTTATTGAAATTAATCCCGAAATTCAAGCCATCATCGTATCAGACCGAGATGGACTAATCATTTCGGGTGAAAAAAGAGCAGACATCGACTTGGAAATCGTTTCAGTTCTCACGGCTATTGTGAATCCAATATTAGAACGAATTAGGGACGAGTTTTCTTTTAAGAAATTCGGAAACGCCTCTTTTGATACGGACGACCATCGCTTGTTGTTTATATCCGTGGACGAGCAAATAACTCTAAGCTTGGTCATTGACAATATGGCCTCAATAGATAAATTTAGTCCTTACGCCTTTTTCTTGGCGGAAAAAGTGGCTCAAATATTAAACGCAAAAGATAATGATGTCATTCAATTGATTCTTCCGAATTTCGATTATGCAACCGTGGAATCGCAAAGATTAAAACATCAAGTTTACCAATTAAGATTAGAATCTGGTGGGATATATCGGTTTAAATTTATTATTTTAGGAGATCACGAAGTAGGAAAGACTTCTATAGTTAGGAGGTTCGTAGAAGACAAGTTTTCATACGATTATAGGGCTACAATTGGTCTTAACATTCTCTCTCATGATTTCGAAGCGTTTTCAAATAAAATCAGCCTTTCTCTTTGGGATATTGGTGCTCAAAAATATTTCAAACGTTTCAGAAAAACCTATTACATGGGCGCTCAAGCAGCGTTCTTGGTATTTGATATTACTAATAGGCAAACATTCGATAATATTGATGTTTGGTTAAATGAACTCAACGAATTTCTCGATAATCTTGACTTATCCATCATTATTATTGGAAATAAGACTGACTTGGAGCAGGATAGGCAAGTTTCAAAAATTGAAGGAGCCGATAAGGCCGCTATTCTATCCAAGAATCGGTCGAAACAGATTTCCTACATTGAAACAAGTGCCTTATCTGGAGAGAACATTGGAGATGCTTTTAACTTGATATCGTACCATCACATCATAAAAAGTAAAGAAAAAGAGGAAGAGCGTCTGAAAAAAGGCTTAGCAAACCAAATTGAAAGTATCCTTGCGGAAAAAGCGAAGTTGTCGCTTGTTTTTATTGCTGAAAATCCTTTTTGGAGCCCTGGTCTGCAAGTATTGACGGAGATATATCAATTGGGGAAATATGCTAAAGTCAAGGACACGAAAAATGAAAAATTATATGAATATAACAATGGATTGAGATTGAAAAATTACCTCTATGATAATTACCGGATATCTGAAGATGATGATGGTGTACTTTGTATATTTGATGCACGTCAACGGACTCACATCGATCCGTTTTGGAAAGACATTGTGGTAAATATCATAAAAACGATCAGGGAAAATAAAGTAGTACTAATTGGAATACGAGTACCAGAAAAAATTGACTGGTCTGTATTAATGGAGGAAATGAACGTAAATTACTTATTGGAAGATAAAATGGTGTCCCTTCTATTTTTCAAGATTGGAGGAGAATACAGGCTCGAAATATTCGACGAACTTCAAATAATGCTTTCTACAATTAAAATGTGATAGTCTTAAAGAAAAATGCTATTTTTTAAGTCGAATTCTTAATTTCTCTGAAATTAAATCGCCCATTTCCACGGTTGAAAGGGTTTTTATGCCAGTATTCTTTATATCCACTGTTCTCCCATCGCTTAGAGCGTTTTCTACAGATTCTTCTATCTCTTTTCCAATAGCCAATTCTCCAAAAGACTCTTGGAGCATTAATTTCACGCTAAGTAATGTTCCAATGGGATTTGCAATTCTCTTCCCAGCGATGTCTGGGGCTGAACCGTGAATTGGTTCGTACATTGAAACCTTTCCAGGATTAATATTCCCACTTGAGGCCATCCCCAAGCTTCCAATTAAGAACGCACCCTCGTCGCTTATAATATCTCCAAACATATTACCCGTAACCACTGTCTCATATGAAAAAGGAGCCCTAATTAACCATTGACAAAATGCGTCAATGTAAATATCTTCGATTTTTAGTTCAGGATAATTTCCCGCAAGTTCGTGAAAGACACTTCGCCAAAGTTGTGATGTTTTCAAAATATTCGCCTTGTCTACTGAAGTTACCTTGGAATGTCCATTTCGTTTAGCAAATTCAAAAGCATATTTAATAATTCGCTCGCATCCCTTTCTCGTGTAAAGCATTATATTTTGCGCCTCGTTTTCCTTTATATGGCCAATATTTTTATAGATTCCTTCGGTATTCTCTCGTATAAAAGTAATGTCTATTCCCTTTCCTATGTATTCATCTTTTAATGGGCATCGATCTCGTAAAGCCTCGTACAATTTTATTGGTCGCAAGTTTACATAAAGATCGAGTCCCTGCCTAATCCCTAAAATAGCAGATTCTGCTACTCCTTGGGGAAGACCGGGAATCCCAATTGCTCCGAATAACAAGGCGTCTGAATTCTTAATTATCTCAAACGATTTGTCTGGAAGACTTTCGCCTGTTGCTTTCCAAACTGCACCACCTGCTGGAGCTTCTTGAAATTCAAACTCAAATTCAGTGTAGTCCGCAACTACTTTAAGCAGTTTTACACCTTCATCAACTACTTCTGGACCCACTCCGTCTCCCTTACAAACTGAAATAATTTTCTTCATATCTCTAAAAAATTCAAAATTCCATATTAAATCTTGCATTAGCTTTAATGAAAGTTCTAAAGCAATTTTTCAGGATAATAGCATAAAAAGAAGAAAAAGATTTGTAAGATTTTCTAATGAGGTAATTAATCTGTTTTAAGAAATGCCTTTTCATAATCCAAATACAGCCGTTGCAAATTTCTTTGGAAGCGGTGCATTTGATATTAAAGGAATCCCTTTATGTGGATACGCTATTTTATTGACTAAATCGATGATAAACGGGCGCGTGCTAAAAAGGTCTTTTGGCTTTGGCCTGTTAAGTCCAAGTTTCTTCCAACAGGATTGTACTGTTTTAATATCCGAATCCGCAAGGCCATTTTCGTAAATTAACGCTAAAGTAACTGACACATAATTTGTTCTTTTTAAAGACCACCCAACTGTTTTCGGGGGAAATCTCTCTTTCTCTATTTTATGGAAGGTGGCTTCGGCTTCCTTTAATATGTTTTGTATGGCTTCTATTGACAATCCATCCGCCTTGATTCCACAAAACACATCCGTGTTTACTTGTCCAGTTGCTTTTTTATGGTGACAAGCTACTATGGGGTACATGTCTTTAACTTGGTTAAGAAATTCGCCTACTTCTGGAGGGAGCACCCCATCTTTTTTCTTTGGGTAAAACCAAGGAAGTAACGATTGTAGTTGGGCTTCCGTGTGATTATAACCTAATATATTGTAGCCCATTTCGGCTAATACTTCTTTTATTCTAGCTATTCCTTCGTCAAAATTCATTTTATTTCACTTTTGGTAATTAATAGTTTGATTTGTTTTACTATTCGCTATTATCATTAATAAACCTTTTCTCAAATTTTTACAAAAATGACGATCCTAAGGAACTGCGACTTTCCTGGAAGACTTAAAGATTGTATAAGTTGATTCCATTATTTGGCACTAAATATAGAGGAACTAAACTTGCATGTTCATTAAATAAAAGATTAAAAAAGATCTCATTGGAGAAATCCTGGATCCTATTCGCTGAGGTTTCTAAAAAGACATCGCAATTTTGTCGAATGTCAAGATTATTAACCCAAAACCAATTTATCGAACATTTACCGCAACTTTTAAATATTTGAAAGAAGTTACATAATATAATAAAGTTCAAGTTAAAACAAAGTGAACTTTAAAAACCATTCAAAAATAATAAAGTGGAGGAATGAAAATTATGGCTAAAAAAGTATTTGCGTGGAGTCCGGTCAGGAAATTAATGAAAGATTTTGGTGCTGAGATGGTTGCTCGAGAAGCAGTAGACGCTTTAATCGATTATTTAGAAAAATTAGCAAAAGGTGTCACCAACAAGGCTTTAGAAATGACCCGACACGCTTCGAGAAAGAAACTCACCTCTAAGGATATGGACATAGCAATGAAATTGATTTAAAATTAAATTTCCTAAACAAGATTCGAATTATCAAATTAATTTTAATTTATTTTTTTCCTTTTCTATTCTATGTCCATCAATTTTTATTTTTTAAAAGATAAGAATCAAGTTTATAAATTCCTTCCCTGATCAATATTATAAAATCATCAATAATAATCTCATGAACTTTAAATTCCCTATAAATATAAAGATAAGTAAAGCACGTTCATGTCATGCTTGCAACAAGAAAATTGATTTTAACGAGTTTAGTTACAGGAATAGACACATTCCGATACATCGACAGATAGAACTTTGGGAAAACGAATTCTTAGAATATTATTGTTGTATATGTTACGATGACATGATGAAAACCGAGGTTCGTACTCTTACTAAGGAGTCACTTTCCCCTGTCGATTATGAAGTAGTAATGCTTCTAGAGGCTCATCTTAAGATTATCTTACCTGTTGTTGAAAACATTAATTACAATACGGTTGGTATTTCAATACAACATGGAAGGATTGTAGGTCTAGGGCTTTTCAAGATGGGAGTTGTTAAAGTTCCCGAATATTTTTCTGAGCTAAAATATCTCAAGGATTTAAATTTGGGATGGAATAATTTAGAACAATTTCCCGAATATATATTGTCGCTAAGTCGTTTAGAACAGCTAGATTTAAGTGGTAATAAATTAGACGACCTATTTCAAGATCTTAACCATTTAAAATCCCTAAAAGAGTTCGACTTGAGTTTTAATCTTTTCAAGGAAATACCTCTCGCAATCGCTACCCTGCCTTACTTGAAAACATTGAAATTATTTAAAAACAAGATAACTTTCATT
>JBHLMB010000270.1:0-4882 GCA_048938565.1 Promethearchaeota archaeon
TGGTCGTCTTGCTGATTAGGAATGGCCAGAGTCCTAATAGATACTTTTGGCTTCTGATTGGCCGATTTGTCGTAAATAAAATATTCGACTGCAGGCTTTTTTCACTTTAATGCTACATTATAGTTCAAGCTAATTGCATGGAGGATTAACTAATCCCCCTTTAAATTTTAATTTTCATCATATAATTGAAAATTGGGAAAAATCTACTGTTACGTGGAATACAAGACCATCTCAATCTGGTATAATAATTTCGACAACTATAATAGAAGGAGATCAGAGCATTGATATCAAGGAGATTATAGTATCAAATAATTTCTCAATATGCATTTCAGCCTCTTTCTCTCAAGCTACATATACCTGTAGCAACTGATGTGCTTGAATTACCTAGATACGACCTTTTAGTCGTTTTAAGCCTTTCAAGCGTAATCATTATCGTTATTATTAAGAAACATAAAAACTGAGAACCATTTTTTTTTATTTTTACATTATTTGATTTCTTATCGTTAGACGGATGAGATAAAGACGGGTATTTAAAGCAATATTACTATATTTTAAATATTTTAATATTTTTTGTTGACTTTTTAAAAAAAAAAGATAATAAGACTTAATTTCTACTATTTATCTTATTTTATGGGAATTTGTACTTCTGTTAGGATTTCTTCCTCAGGTATTTCTTGAGGATTGTTTAAATATACTTCTCGGAATGGACCTGCAATTTCATGCGAGTTTTTTTCAATGTATTTAATTATGTTTGTATAGGCAACTTCAAGCTCATTGTAAGGACCAGTATGAATCACGGAGACGACTTTAACAGAATCCAAGTTCTTTACATCGAATTCGCCTTTACTAATAATTTTTCCAGTTATAGGAACTGCCACTTCAAGGTCGAGATCTTGGAGATCAATGTCTGGTTCAGTGCCTTTTGCGTTAATATCTTGATCGTGATATATGACAAGTGGAGCACCTGCGATGGCTACCTGTCCTCTCCGATTTTCAGGACGGAAAATTTGGATCATTATATCGCTCAATATTTTACCGAGTGTCGTTTGAACTCCTCCTCTTTCGCGCTTGCTAATGACTCGAATGTTTGGAACATCCTTTAATGTTGGTTCAGTAGTTTTCATCAATAACACCTCGTTTATTGTTTTTCCTTCTATAATTTGTTGTAAAATCTCCTTGACTTTTTTCAATCTTTGAATTTCTATTTGTGTATCACTCAGCTTGGTTTTAAACAACTCTTCAAATTCCTGGGTAATCGTATCGGCTTTTATGAATTCTTTCAATAATTTCTTAATATCCATGAGACCAAAACCTAGCCAGGATAGCATCTTTATTTTAAAGGCTGTTTCAATTTGTTCCGTCTCGTAATATCGATAATTATTGAATGAATCTCTTTTCGCCACTAATAATTTCTTTTCATCGTAAAGCCGAAGAGCTCTTTTAGACAATCGAGTTATAAAAGAAAACTTTCCAATAGAAATTCTGATTTTTGAATTTTCGGACATTTTACTTCATTTTTTATAGTATGAGCAAGCATATAAGGGCACGGAGTCTCACGCGTGTC
This sequence comes from Promethearchaeota archaeon, assembly GCA_048938565.1. Taxonomy (GTDB): domain Archaea; phylum Asgardarchaeota; class Lokiarchaeia; order Sigyniarchaeales; family SOKP01; genus FT1-020. The sequence goes on from JBHLMB010000270.1 coordinate 1,565, forward strand.
AAGGTTTTATTAGACTTTTATATATTAATCTACAATAAATTACCATTAATAATGTTAATATATAAAATTATGTAAAAGCCATTGTCTCAGGAGAAGATGTTGGCAACACGACTATGTTAGCCGACCTATCGGTGGTCGAAGACTTGCTCGAAGCCAGAAAGGACATAAATATATAAGTGGAATAAAATTTTACGTAACCACTCTTTTTTTTTCTATTTTTTTATCATTAATCATCTAATCATTTAAATATGGGTAATATCTATTTATTAGATAAAACTAATGTAAATTAATTTTAAATATAGGAGCCATATTTATGAAGTTGAAAGTTAAGGCTGTCACAATCCTAATGTTAATATACATGATATCCCAAGTTACCACGGGGACTGCATTTCTTAAAGACGATTACGACGAAACTTACATTATAGTTGAAGATAGTTACCAAGAAATTGTATTAGGTTCGAGTACTAGTAGATTCCATCTAGAAATAACCGTTACAAGCAACGTCACTATAGATGTGCTTATTCTTGATTGGGACGAGTTTAATGATTATCCTTCAATTGATACCTTCTTAGCGGGCGAATTAAACACGACAAGCGCGTATATAGAACTCGATACAAATACCCCCATATCTTATTACGTCATTTTGGATAATACTAACGATAATCACATTCCTTACGGAGCAAATTACACATCTCCGGCTGATGTTCATTTCATAATGGATTCAACTAGACTATCAATTCCTACTATTATATCTGGATATTCTATATTAATATTTGCTGTAATTTTATGTGTTATAGTTCTAGGATATATCAAGAAAAATCAAAATATCAAATTAAAATGATGGATAGAGAAAATTTTTCAAAATTAGTTTGAAATTCATTTCCGATAGTAGAAATTATCCTCTAAGAATATTTGTTAGTGTTTGAATCTAATATGAAAATAATTTATCAATAAGCTTTTTAATGCATAAATCTGATAAATAATTTGAAATCCATTGCTAAAACCCATAATACATTTAACAATAGTCATAAGACATTTAATAGTATGTCGTTTTTTGTATCATATTAATAAGAATTACAATAAGAAATGATTACAATGCTAAGCCAATATTCCATGACATCGAAAAAAGGAATGCAATCAATCAAAATATTTGCAATTTTTATTGTTATTATTTTATTTTGTCCTATTATTCTCGATTTTAAGTTCAAAGAAAGCTTTTCCTCTTATAAAGATGGAAATCCAAAAATGATAAAAACTTCGTATTTCAATAACTCCTGCGAACCAATTAATATTAGGGGAAATGCAGAATGGGAAGCATTAGCTACGTATCCCTGGTGTACGAAAGATAATGGCGTGTATTATCTCGAAAATTTAACCATAAACGGTGGCGGTTCCGGTAATTGCATAGAGATAAGCAATTCCAATGTCTCGTTCGTCATTAGAAATTGCACGCTATTTAACTCTGGAGCCGGAATGAACGACGCAGGTATAAAATTGAATAATGTAAGCAATGGTCAATTGATTGAAAATAATTGTTCAGATAATTCATTGGGTATTTTTTTAAATGGATCAACCACGGGGTCCTGGACAACCACGGGAAATTGTCAGAACATCTCAATCGTGCGCAATGATGTTTCTAACAATCAAGTCGGTTTAGTTTTTATGACGAATGCTTCCAATAATTTTGTAGCGGAAAATACAATTCTAAACAATTCGTTTTGGGGTATTTTCTTGTCAAATAATTGTTCTGGAAACATGTTTAGAAATAATGAAATAGCTGAAGGATCTTTTGGAATTGTTATATCGGTTTATAGCCCTGATAATACTGTTTACGACAACGAAATTTACGACATGTCTATAGCGGGAATTTCAATCGTTTCGAACTGCAACAATAATGTAATTTCTACTAATGAGATTTATAACAATCAATATGGCATTGGTATAGAGACCAATTGTTCGTATAATACGATTAATTACACCAATATTTTTAATAACGAATATGGTATAGTCATCAGTAACTACTCTGGAGAATGTAATTATAACCTTTTTTATCAAAATCGTTTTAACAATCCTGAAGGCGTAAACGCCCTTGATAACTGTTCAAATAATCAATGGGATAACGGCGTTATTGGGAATTACTGGCACGATTATAATGGCACGGACGCACTCGGAGACGGAATTGGAGATACTCCTTACAATATTTCTGGTACGGGGGGCGGTGTGGATCGATTCCCTATCGTTGAAAGCCCTCCTCCGGGCGACGACTTGTTAACAACAATCATCTTCGTGGTGGCAATTGCATCGGTAAGTACCGTCGCTGGCATATCCTTTTATTTCAAGCACTCTCGTAAATCAAGGAAAAAAAAAAGAGTTCCTTTCAAGTCTCAAAGAGCAAAGACCATCAGTCCCGAGGCGCTCATGGAACTTCTCGATGAAAAGAACGGTTTGACCCTGGTATCGAACTTGGGGGACATTAATTACACGTCCGTCTCGCAAGATTTTTACCAAAAAGTCGATTCCCTAAAATTGAATCCAGAAGAGAGAGCACTATTTTCGAGAGAAATCCTCTCCTATTCTCCCAAAAAAAGGCAAGAGATACTCGACGAAATGCTTGCTTTCTCTAAAGCTCGAAATAACGACGATTTTACAACAAGTAACACGAGAGATGGTGATGATGCTTAAAAGGGTCATGGACTTGTCAAATCACGAGAAATTAGTGCTCGAAATCGTTCAAGAATACTTGAACAAGAATCGCCATCTCAACATTGGCAAGCTCGTTCCGTTTATCACTTCGCGATTTAAACACGCTTCCGTGAACATTAACAAGGACGGAATTAGGCAAGTCCTAAAATCTCTCTTGAAAAAGAAATTGATCGTGGAAGGATCGAAGCTAACACGCGACGAGATATTGGAAAATCCTTCTAGAAAACAGATTTACGAGTACATTGTTAAGAATCCTGGAGTATATCTCAACAAGATAATCGGTGAACTCAAGTTGACGAATCACGTGGCAATTTGGCACCTCAAAACGCTCCTGGAGTTCAGGTTCGTGAAAAAAGAAACGGTCAACCATCACGAGGTTTATTTTGACGCATCCGTGGATTTTGAGCACGCCAAAGTAAAATTCTTGACCGTGAAGAAAAAAAGTCTCGAAATCCTCAAGTACTTGGAAAAGAACGATCTTGGAACCACCAAGACTCAATTATCCAAGCGTCTTGGGATGCATTTTAGAACCGTTGATAAGTACGTGGACGCTCTCGAAAAGGTTGGCCTTCTCGTCAAAAAAGACCTCAAGCACAAGTCGTTGTATTTCGTCGA
>JBHLMB010000271.1:0-4865 GCA_048938565.1 Promethearchaeota archaeon
AAAATTGGCTTAAATATTTTAGGTATTGAAACATTAGATGAGATGTGAAAATTAAAAAATTAAAGAGATTAAATTAAGTTCTGTTATGAAATTTTTTGATTTTGGAGAAGCCATTGATTCCGATACCGAATTCGTAATATTTGGCATCCCTTGGGATTATTTATCGACTAACAAAGCAGCTAACTCAGCAATAGCACCAAATAAAATTCGTGAAGTTACAGATAATTTAGCACTTACCACTGAAATGGGTTTTGAAATACCTAAATTAAAAGTAGTTGATCTTGGAAATATAAAAATTAAATCGTCAAATGTAGAAAATAATTTAAATGAAATCAAGGATTTTGTAAAAAAAATTTATAAGCAAAAAAAAAATGTAGTTCTTGTGATGATGGGAGGAGATCATTTCTGTAGCTTTCCTGTGATAAAAGTATTAGGGGATAATTTTCCTAATAAAAGCGAATTTGGTATAATTATCTTTGATTCTCATTTAGATCTCTACGAACAATGGGATAATGCCATATATTCACATGCCACCATCTCTCATAGAATTTACGATTTAAAATATATTAATAATAAAAATCTCATTATTGTTGGAACGAGAGATATTGATATTCCCGAGTTAAATATAGCAGATAAGGAAAAAATCATACATCTTGATGCCTACAAATTATTTGATGAAGGATTAGAAATACTTATAGAAAGAATAATCAACTTTTTTAAACATTCAAATATCAATTATATCTATGTTTCGATAGATATAGATGTTTTGGATCCATCTATAGCACCAGGCACAGGTTATGCAATTCCTGGAGGTTTTTCTTATAGAGAAATATGGCAAATTTTAAAAGAATTATCAAAACAATTTAATATTGTAGGATTTGATTTGGTAGAGGTTGCACCAAACCTAGATCTCTCTAACAAAATAACGTGTAATTTAGCTGCTAAACTAATTATTGAATTTATATCTTTTATTACAAAAAACAAGAAAAATTTTATAGATTGAGATGCCTGTTGACGATTTTAGAGAAAAATTGAAAAAAGTAAACCAGTTTAAAATAACGGAAAATACCAACATAGATGATTTAATCAAATCCTTTAAAGAAACGGGATTCAATGCCAAACGTTTAGCGTTGTCATGCGAAATATATAAAAAAATGGTTGATGATAAGGATTGTGTTAAATTTTTTGGATTAGCAGGTGCATTAGTACCTGCAGGAATGCAAGGAATAATCCACGATTTTATTAAAGAAGGATTTATTGATATATTAGTCACGACAGGAGCAACCCTAACACATGATATTGCTGAAACCTTAGGATATCACCATCTTCAAGGAAATGTTAATATTGATGAGATTAAAGATGCAAATTTACGTGAAATAGAGATAAATAGAATTTACGATGTCTTTTTACCAAATGACGTTTATAAAGGGATTGAAGATTTTGTTTCGCAATTAATAATTCCCGATAATAACATGTCAGTGAGCTCATTTTTGAAATTTCTTGGGGAACAAATAAATGAAAATACACATTCAATTTTAAAGATTTGTGCCGAGAGAGATATTCCTATATTTTGCCCTGCTTTTACTGATTCAGGATTAGCTCTACAATTGGGATTTCATAATCAAAAATTAAATCTCAACCATTTTAAAGATATGCTCGAAATGGTTAATTTGGCTTGGGATGCAAAGAAAGCAGGTGTATGTATTGTTGGAGGTGGAGTTCCAAAAAATTTTATTATGCAATCGCTGCAATTTTGTCCAAACGCAGCGTCTTATGCAATTCAAATAACTATGGATCGCCCCGAGACTGGTGGGCTTAGTGGTGCTACTTTGCAAGAAGCAATGTCATGGGGTAAAGTAGGTAAAAATGCTGAATATTCTACAGTCATTTCAGATGCAACAATTGCATTACCTTTAATTTTTTGGTATCTTAAAAAAAATAAAAAACGATAAATTTAATCAGAAGAAAGTTCCATTTAATTTTTGTTCAATTGTTTTTGCTTCTAAACCGAAAATATTATCGAGATTCTGTTTAAATTCTTTAAATTGAGAAATTTCAGATAAATTTCTTCCGTCGTATTTTGCCTTAAATTGTTTTATAACTTCCTTTAAAGAAGGTTGAACGACTTTATGAATGAATTTATCAATCTTTTTTTGTTTATCTAATATAGCGTAAGAGAATAGAGTTTCTGAATTAGGGTTATCAGAAGGCGTGATTTTGTCTTCGATAAATACGATAACAAATTTTTTCATTTCAAAATATTCTACTTCTTTAGAAAAAGCATTCTGGGCGAAATTTACAAGTGCGGTTAATAATGCTGAACGTAGATCTCTATCAATTTTATCTCCACTAGTGCGATGATAACTTGCAATTGTTAAAGTAAATCCTCTGAATAATAACCCTGCTTCACGGATGACCATGACGATAAGAAATCTATATTAAATAAATTGTAAGCTTTTTATATTCATATTAAACAAAGATTTCATATAAATATATTTAGATAGTTAAAAAGATATTTTATTTTTGTTTTATTTTTTTAAGTCAAGTTTGAACAGAGAATTTTTAACGATTAAAAAATGATAAATAAGGAAAAAATAAAGACATGTGCAGAGAATATTGTAAAATGTGTTAATATTAAAGAAGGAGAATGTATTTATATAAGGGGTGGGGTTTATTGCCAAGAATTATTGGAGGAAATCGCTCTCACCATCCTTAGGAAAGGGGGTTTACCACATATTTCTTCAAGTACAGATAAATTTATAGAAACATTATATCACGACACCCAAATAAAAGTTGAGACATTAGAAAAGACGCCAGTTCATGTTTTAAAGATGGTTGAAAATATAGATGTTTATATAGTTATTGAACCTTACGAGGATCCCTCAATTCAAAATCTTTTTCCAAGAGAGAAACTATTAGCCTCATCAAAAGCAAGTTCTCCTATTAAAGATGTTATATATGGTGCCAAAAAGGAATTTTTTCCAGGGAAAAAGTGGCTATATGCAGGTTGGCCTACCAAGCAAGCCGCACAGTATTATAATATCGATTATAAACTCCTTGAACAATTTATTATAGATGGTATGTCCGTCCCTATTGAAAATTTGAGTAAAGATACAAAAGAATTGGGTAAAAATTTTGAGAATGCTAAAAATGTATTTATAAATGACAGTTTGGGAACTGATTTTTGGATTTCAATCGAGGATCGTCGAATTAATCTAGATATGGGAATGATTACTGAAGAAATGATTGAAAAAGGTGATTTAGGAGGGAATTTACCTGCTGGTGAAGTTTTTATTGCTCCTAATGAGAAAATGGGAGAGGGAAAACTCATTTGCCCTTTAACTATCGATAGGTTTACGAATAAAATCTTGAAAAATGTAGAACTTAATTTCAAAAATGGAAAGCTCTTAATAGATAAGGTTTCAGCTGTTAATGATTTGGATCAATTAATCTCCAGTTTTAATCAGTGTGAAGAGATTGATAAAAATAAAGATATTGAAGAACTTAGGACCTATAACATAGCTGAACTTGGCATAGGATGTAATCCTAAAATTACTAAAGCAATTGGTTATATTCTAACTGATGAAAAAATTAAAGGGAGTGTACATCTTGCCTTTGGTGATAACAAACAGTTTGGTGGGACATCGATATCTCAAATGCATTGGGATTTCGTAACTACACCTAAAGCAAATATAGTAGTTGAATATAAAGACGGGACTAAAAGAACTATAATGGAAGAGGGCCACTTATTAAATTCTTCCTAGCGTATAATTTTCTAAAAAGCCCACGACTTCCTTTAGTACTTTCTTTTTGAAAAAAAAACGGTCAGTTTTGAAATTGAATTTTTTAACGAAAGTTTCTTTTTCAGTAGAAAATCCAATAAATACTAATCCTACAGGTTTTTCTGGAGTTCCTCCAGTGGGACCTGCGATTCCGGTAATACCAATACCAATATCACACAATTTTGACATGATTCTAACATTATAAGCCATTTGGTTTGCTACTTTTTCAGAAACAGCACCAAATTTTTCAATTATTTTAGGATTTATTTTCAGAAGATCTATTTTTGCTTGATTACTATAACTAATAACACCTCTTTCAAAAACCTTTGATGCCCCAGATATATTGGTTATCATATGCGATATGTACCCACCTGTACATGATTCTGCAATGGCGACCCATATATTCTTTTCTGAAAATTTTTTAATAATCTTCTCAATCCTTTCTAAAATGTCCATATAATAATCCTCGAATTCCTAACGGAAATATTTATAGTATTTGATTATTCATTATTTAATAATAACTACAACTAATAAAAATTTAGAATCATTAAAAATAAAATAATTTTGAATTTATCTAAAATCTATGTATGATGTAATAATTATCGGAGCGGGTGTTGGGGGGTTAACATGCGCGGCAAAATTAGCATCAAAAGGTAAGAAAGTTTTAATTTTAGAGAAAATTCATCATGTAGGAGGCACGAGTCACATATTTAGAAGGGGAAATTTTTATTTTCCAATGGGCCCTTTGTCATTTAGTTTTCCTAATTTGGTAAAAGAAATATTAGATGATATAGGGATTAATCAAAATATTTCATTTCAAAGAAGTAATTTTCAATTAATAACTCCTGAAATTGATATAATATATTCTCAAGAGTGGATTAATTTTAAAGAAGCATTAAAAGATCTATATCCAGAAGATCGGATTGGTATTGAAAAATTCTTTTTAGAGTTTGGCAAATTATTGAAAGCAATAAGTCAAGTAAATCGATGGCATCCAGAATTTTTACTAGGAAAAAAACGTGAATTAGCAGAAGAAGCGCTATTGAAACTACATAGAGAGGAGTATGAATTATATGAAAAGTA
>JBHLMB010000272.1:0-1863 GCA_048938565.1 Promethearchaeota archaeon
AAAATGCTAAACATCAAAAAATGAAACTTGAATTAGTCAAAAGCAATTCGATAATTAATCTCATTAGAACATCAAAATGCAAGAATTATTCTAATTTTATTAAAAACGCTCTGATGTTAGTCTTGACTCTATACGACAAAAAACCTTTAGATCTTTATAATGCTCGTGGAGATATGTTAGAGGACTGTAATGATCAACAGAAATCTACCTTACTTTCCCGACTTAAGAAAGAAATTTTTTAAATTATTTTTCCCATTGATAATATGTACATATTACATAATTTTTTCAAGTGAAATTCACATTTTTCTTTTAAATAGGATATTATAAAATTATAAACTATTAATATAAGTGAATAAAATTTGACTCTTGAGGACCATCAACAAGATTCTTTTGTTTCCAAAGATAAAACATGTTATTTTAAAGATAGTACTCATATGGAAAATTTATCGAACGCTTTAGTATCGTTTCTAAGCCTGTCTAAACAAGTAAAAAGACCTGAATTATTTAACCAAGATAAAACGAATTCCACTGATTTAAACGATGTAAAAGTTAACACAGAACCGATTTCAAGAATAAAGAAAGATAGAAACAATGCACAATTCAAGAGTCTAAATGAATTCATTAAAGAAACAGCTCCAAGGAATTGGACAGTAGCGGTAATGCAAGAATCTTTAAAAAGTTGGATTGAAGGATTAAAGAGTGATTATGGAATTTCGTTGGATTTTGCCCTAGAAGTTATTTTTGATTCTGAAAAAAACATAACATTCCTGAAAATCGGCGAATCCTTAATTAGGTTATATTCAAAGAATGAATGGGAAAACCTTTTAGACACTTACAGAAAAGATATAGATTGGAAAGAAATCGAAAAGAACGAAATAATAGAAACAAAAGGCTTAAGCAATGTTAAGTATTTGGAAGCTACAATTTTAAATTCCATTAATAAAAATAATCATTCATGTTTGTATGAAATTCTTTGGTTAGCATACAAAACCTCTGACGACTTTATCATGTTTAAAAGCGATACTAAGAAAAGGCATCATATATTTATTAAAGAAGGGGATTTTCTATCATCAATAGAAATCTAAAAATCTTGTGAAAAACTACAAACTGATTTTATCTTTATGATAAAAAAGAAATTAGCATATAAATTAGTAAAGAAAACAGTTTTTTTTTACACATTTATCGTTAATATTGGTAAATGAGCATTTTTGAGGAGTATAATTTAGCTTTATATCGAATTTTTCACGCAAGAATTTTAGGATCTCCATAAGAGAAAGTCTTACGGATCTTTTACAACAATGCTCCAAGGAATCCGCTATTTTTGAAAGTGATCTCGATGTTATTGAATTAGCTAAAGTTCTTGGAATATCCTTTCCAGGAGTAGCACTCGTAAGAATGCTAATCGCTATTCCCGATCCAATTCCTGCGCCACAAGAACCATAGAAACCGCACCATCCGCCAGGAATTTTAGAGGCTCTTCTAATTGCTTCTTTTAAATCAACTTGAGAAATTTCAATACCACTTGTTTTTTTGATTCCATTATTTCTTAAGGCGGTAAGAATCGCTAATGGCACAAGAATGTGATGTTCTGGACCGTAGAGCTTAAACTTGTTATGCCTCATTAATTCATCTGCTATGATGAAAGGATCTTTAAGGTCTGATTTAAAGCAAAAATCTTCCATCAATTTTATGGGATCCTTCATATGGCATTCATCACATATGTAGTGTCCCTCCGGACACCAAATGTCGGCCAGATATTTACTCGAGCAGTAATAACATTGGAGCTCCTTTACATCACCGACATCTATTGAATAAACTAATTGGTGATCGCAAATTTCGCATTTATCCTTTTTTTTGGTCATC
>JBHLMB010000272.1:1873-4863 GCA_048938565.1 Promethearchaeota archaeon
GGGCTAATCGCGTATATCCAATGTCTTTAAGAATTTTAATCATCCTTTCAAATTCCCATCCTACTTCTTCGGGAGCATGAGCATCTGAACCTAGAAGCACGGGAATGTCGAGATTATGCATTATTTTTATGATCTCATTGCTAGGATATTGTTCTTTCACATCCTTGCGAAATCCCGATGTATTTATTTCCATTGTCAAGTCTCTTTTTTTAATAAGCTCTAATGTTTTAGAGACTTGCTCTAAGAAATTGTCTTTTTTCTTCGGTTTCTTATTAAACTTTTTAGGCAAGTCAAAATGGGAAACGATATCAAAATCAAAATCTTTTGAAGATATCATCTTGCGATTTAATTCATAAAATTGAGAGTAAACATCGTCGATTCCAATTTTATCAAAAACCTCCATAAACCTATTATCGTCCATTGGCCATAATCCCCTTTCTGAATTGAGGATGTGAATAGAACCATAAACATAATCTAATTCTGAGACATATTCACGAAAATGATCGTTGAGTATGTTAACTTGTGATTCTATATATTCAACTTCGAAACCAATCTTGATTGTAATTTTATCCTTATATTTCTCTCGTAATTCATTAGCGTTCTTAAGATATTGTTTGATCTCTTTTAATTTCATACTATATTCTTCGTGTGGAATGTTTTCAATTCCTTTATAAAACTCATAGGGAAAGTGATCGTTAAAACCTATCGTATCTAACTTGCGATCTATAGCATTTTTTACATAATCTTCAAGAATTCCAACTGCGTGGCGGCAAAGCTCGTTATGAGTATGCCAATCTTCAAATATCATCTTCAATTTATAAAAAGGTCCAAGAAAGATAAATTTTACAGTTAAATATTATTATTGGATTTTTCTTAACTCTTCAAGCAAGGCCAAAATCAACAACCATATTTTTTCAACACTTTTTAATTTAAGCCTTTCTTCAGGGGAGTGGGCTCCATTAATAGAAGGACCTAAAGAGAGCATTTCGATTTTTGGAAATCGTTTCTTAAAAATTCCACATTCTAATCCTGCATGAACAATTTTTACTATAACATCTTGATTAAATAATTTCTTATATGTTTGTCTTGCGATTGAAAGCAATTCAGAATCGTGGTTTGGTTCCCAACCAGGGTAATCCCCATATTTCTTAACCTTAAATGGTAATCCCGATGCGTTCATTATCGAACTTACCTTTTGATGAATAACCATTTTATCCTTTTCTGATAAACTCCTCTGACTTGTTACGATCTCTATATGGCCTTCTTTAGTCGAAATCGAAGCAAGATTAGTAGAAGTGTGTACCATATCCTTGTTATCAGGAAGACTGGAAAGTGCGCCATGAGGTATATCCCTCAATAGGTTAATAATTTTTCCTTTTATTTCGTCAGGTATTATTTTTTCTTTAACTATGTTGTCGATTTCGCTTTCAATAATTGAGATTTCCAAGCTAGGTTCAATTGCTTTTAATTTCGATTCAGTTTCAATGACCAATGTGTGAAAAGAATGTTTGAAAGATTCTATATCATCTCTTTTTAACAAGATTATAGCTTTAGCTTCTCTAGGAATAGCATTTGCGAGATTCCCCCCTTCGATTGAAACAAGCTTAAAATCAAATGGTTCCATTTTATTTAAAATTTCTGATATTAACTTCAATGAATTTATCCTTTCCTTATTTATATCTCCACCGGAATGACCTCCGAGCAAACCGGTTATATTTAACGAGAATGGTAAATGATTCTTCGAAAGATGTTCTTGAATGGGCATCCCTTGGTATTTAAATTTTCCCGATGTATTAATCCCGCCAGCACATCCAATTATGAATTTAGTATCCATTTCTGAATCTAAATTGATAAGATAGTCTCCTTTTATTAGATTTTTATCGATATTAAACGCTCCGACAAGCCCTAGCTCTTCGTCAACCGTGAAAAGAAGCGAGAGTGATAACGGAGAAATATCAAGATCTCCAGAAAATATTTTCTTCATTATTGTAAGGCTAAAAGCAATACCCACGCCGTTATCGGCACCTAATGTCGTGCCATCAGCAGTTAACCATTGTTCTCCATCTTGTTCAATTATTTTTAAAGGCAATGGATCTCGTGAAAAGTCATGAATTACATTAGTATTTTTTTCACATACCATGTCAAGGTGAGATTGAAGCACGACTGTTTTTGAGGTTATATTATCGCTACACATAGAATATATATTAATAACTAGATTCCCTGCGTTATCAATCTCATAATCAAAATTACAGTTAATGGCTTCTTGTTTTATAAATTCCCTGATCTTGTCTTCATTTCCTGAACATCGAGGTATCTTGGATATCTCAAGAAAATATTTCCAGAATAATTCTGGTTTCCCCAAGGTATTATTTTTTATTTCCATTTTCAACCAATCTATAATTTATTTGATCATTTTTAGAATATAATTTGATCATCAATATGTATTATCAAAGAAAAAAATAAGTTCGTTTATAGGCAAATAAATATGAAAGAAAATTTAAGTGTTTAAGGTAGATTGCTTCTCATATAACCCCTGATGTATTTTTCTACTTCGTTAGCGGGACTAATTATACCAAAATGCCCTTCACATAATATATCAGCTGAAAGATCCAATAACTTTTGCATTGAAGTTTGATAGTCGTTCAAATTTGACCCAAATGACTTGTTAAAAGGGCCGTGTATGTCTTGTCCAAACAAGATTTTTGTATTATCGATTATGATAAAAACGGCAATTGATCCAGGGGTATGACCGGGAATATGATGACATTCGAACTCATAAGCACCTAATTTTAAAACTTCTTTTTCTTGTGTAAATTTTAACTCCAAATCAATTGGAACATAATTTATACCATACCACGATGCCACGGTTTTATTGTCGTACCCTTTTCTTTCAATCGCATCTGCATCTAGCTCGTGAGCATAGAATTTTATATTCTTGTTGAAGGACTTGATGTCATTGCAAGCTGCAATATGGTCTATATGACAGTGCG
>JBHLMB010000273.1:0-4839 GCA_048938565.1 Promethearchaeota archaeon
TAAACATTCTAACAATAATTAGGTAATTTTACAAATGGAAGAAGAAAACAAGAAAGTACCATTTAAGGCCAAATTTAAAGATTATATCAAAAATCTATTTAACTTTTCTCAATACAATACAAAAACTAAAATTTATATATTTATTTTTATGGCTTTAGTGGTCCTTTCATTAATATTACTTGGATATATAATTTTTATTGATGATACAATACTTTACAGGGTTGTTGTAGAATGGTTTGCTAATCCCATACACTTGTTAGGATTCTGGGGTATTTTCTTTTTCCTAGCCGTAATGGCAATACAAGGATTAATCGTTCCCTTACCTTCCGAAATAGTATTATTTGCTACCGGTATGATCTGGGGTTGGGTAGTTGGAGGATTTATGAATATAATTGGATCAGTAGCAGCAGGAATATTATGCTTTTACATGAGCAGGAAAGGCGGGAGACCCTTAGCTGAAAGATTTGTTGGAGAAAAAGGACTCGACTTGGTCGATGAATATATAAGCAAAAACGGTATAAAGGCCATCATTATTTTACGGAGCATTCCAGTAGTTCCTTTTGATGTCATTTCTTACGCTTCAGGACTAATAGATTTGGATGTTAAGACATATACTATAGGTACTTTTATTGGTTCCATATTTAGAGCCTTTTTCTGGTCGATATTTGGATCAATATTATTTTTAGATTATGGTTTGAGTTTTCCACTAGATCTTGCCACCTTACCTATTGAATTTATTAAAGAACAGGCCTTCTTTCTTAATATGATCCTACTGGTTATTTTTATAGTAATAGGCGGGATGTTTTTTGTATATTACCTACAGGTCAAACGATTGGAAAAGAAAAAGGAGCTTAAAAATAACTAAACAAATTTAAAACCCATTTTTTATAACAATTTATTATTTCCATTATTCGTGTCTTGACTTTATACATTTATATCCTACGACTTCGTCCCTTATATATAAGTCAAATGTTAGAATTCCATGGTAATTATATTGTTCTAATATTTCCAATAATTCTGAATGAAGGGGTTTTTCAAATTTTTCTTTGTATTCGTGTCCAACTCCTTCAGAATATTGGTATTGTTGAATAATATAATTACCATGGAATTGCTTCTCTTTTAAAAAATTGACAATATCGTGTATGTCATCTTGATTCATTAAGTTTTTTACATAAGTTGTTCTGATTTCAAAGTCAAGGTTTTGAATTTTATTTAATAAATCAAACGATTCTAAGATCTTATCAAGGTTTACATTCATTCCAACAATATTTTGATACCTTGCCTGGTTGAGTGGATTTGCTTTTAAATCAAGTGCGATTCTATCAACGAAATGTACAACTTCACTTAAAATCGAAGGATTAGAACCATTTGTGTCTACACTAATGTATTTATTTGTTTTTTTAACGCTTTTACAAAATTCGACAATGTCAGGTTGCAGCATTGGTTCGCCACCCGTTAAACTTACTCCTTTAACTAACATATTAGTGTTAATTTGTTTTAAAAGGTCTTGTATGCTTACTTCTTTACCAACCTCTGGTGCTAATAAGTGCTTATTATGGCAGAACTCGCATTTAAAATCGCAACCCACTGTAAAGATTACCATTGAAGGCATTCTAGGTATGTCTTTAGTAGAAATATCGATTATTCCTCCAACCTTAATATAAATCAATCCTCCTGTCTTGAATTAATGGAAGTTGTTTTCTAATTGTTGTTAAAGATTCGAGGTCAATGCGAACGATTTTTACTTCCTGGTTGGAACCAAGCATAATGTGTTTTATACCATTTGTCACGATTGATTTACCAAAATAGTTTTGGTTAGTTCCAATTCCAACTCTATTTATTCCAATCATATATATCTGATTTTCGATGGCTCGGGCTTTGATTAAAATTTCCCAAATATCACTTTTTGGTTCAGGGAACTGTGCGGGAAGGAATATTAACTGAGCACCGTCCTGAGTCATTTTCCGGAATAATTCGGGAAAGCGAATATCGTAGCATATTGCAATTCCTATTTTTAAATCTTTTATTTCGGGAATATTAAATGTTAATATTTTATTACCAGCTATTAGATGCTTTTTCTCATCTTGCAATCCGTACAGGTGAATTTTCCTATATTTTCCGATTATTTCACCATTTTTTCCTATTATAAATGCAGTATTGTGAAATTTATTATTATCTGACTCTAAGATACTTCCAATAACTGTGAAGTAACCTTTAGAGATATTGATTATCTTCTTAATCGTATCGTCTACAAACGGTTCTGCAATTTCTTTAAGGTGTTTAAAATACCAACCAGTAGAAAACAATTCGGGTAAACACGCTATATCAACATTATATTCCGAATTTTTCAATTGGTTGAGAAGTTCGAGAACTTTTTCAATATTTTTTTTTTTATTTCCGTCTTCTAATTCCAACTGAATTAATGCAATATCAAGCTCCATATTAGTGTATTAGTCGAAAAAGTTTTTAGGTTTTTAGGTTATCTCGGAAAAAAATCTTTATTTTAAGCATTTTAAAAGACCATTTACGAAATCAGTTATGAATTTATCAGCCTCGGTTATCTCGTGCCTGATATTTTCCGAAACTTCAATTTGTAACGCATTTATTTTTTCCTTTCGATAGAAAAGATGAGTAATATAACCGCCAGAATAGGCTAAATTGAGATCATTAATACCTAAACCATCGTCTAATGTGAAGTGTTGGGAAAGTTCTTTTTTTAGCTCTTCTAATCCCCAAAATTGTTTGGATTCATCGGTTCTAATTGTACATAGTGATAGGGTGTTTGAAAAAATATTTCCAAAAATAATTTCAGGATACTTCTCATTGGGTTTCGTGAATCCGTGAAAATCGATAATAAAACATTTATTATGGAGAGAAACGCAATCCTTTGCGAGTTCCTTTAATTTTCTTTGAAAAAAGTAGTGTAATTCGCGAGCTTCTTGAGATGATTGATTAAAGGCCACAGATGATCCTGGAGGCCGATTTAAGTCAAGCTTGCTTCTGTGGATCTTGCATAATATGGAGTAAAGTTTATGACCTTTTTCTTTTAGTTTAGAAATAATTTTTTTCGCTAATTTTAGTGTATTTCTATCAGATAATTTAGCACCATTTATAATATCTTGTATGTTTTCTGGTTTTTTATGCCCTCCGTGAGGGCACGATAATACAATGGGAATATCCCCAATTTCTACTTTAAAATACTTATTTATCGTGCTTTTTCTTATTCCCATACTGTACTATTAAAATGAAAAATATAAATTATTTATTTTTAAAACATTTTGAAATTTTAGGCTTTAGATAGATAAAGAGGTTTTAGGTTTTTATTGCATAAATTAATTTATTTCCAAATTTTTTTAAACAATAAGTAGTTAACAAAATAAATTAGTTAAATACATTAATTACTTGATATTTTGAAAAAGTTGAAGGATAAATATACTACGACAATTAAGTCATTACTTTTAGTTTTAATACCTTGGATAATCCTTGCGATAATATTTGGATTCTTTGACTTGGAAATTTCAAAAAGTATTGTTGATTTTGATTCCCCTTTAGGAATATTTGGAGAAATTTGGGGGGATTTACCAGGTTATGGATTAATTGGAATTTCAGCATCAATCTTAATTAGCGGACACTCAAAAAGTATCCCAAAACAAAAAATAGGGACTTTATTTATAGTAATAATTGGTGTTATTGTTTTTATATCTGGTATCCTATTGGAATACGATAAGATTCTTTTTCTAGGACTGTGTATCTCTGTATCCTCCATAATATTTTCCTGTATAACTTTTAAAAAGGATTGGAGATGTTATTTCACAATAGCATTAGTAATAGGGCTTTTAGCTCTTTTAAATTCATTAATCTTTATTCATGTGATAAAAGTACTTTGGGGGAGGGTAAGATATTTCGACATAGTTGTCCTAGGTGAAGCTTATTATACACCTTGGTTTATTCCGGCAGGTCCCAGTATCGAGAATACTAGTTTCCCAAGTGGACATGTTTCAATGGCTTTTCTATTTCTTCCCTTGTTAATAATAATAAGAGAAAAAAAATGGAAATCCCTTACGAAAGTAGGTATTTCCTCTATTATTGTTGCTTGGGGGATTCTAATATCGTTTAGTAGGATTTTATATGGTCCGCATTATGCATCGGATGTTCTTTTCTCGGCTGGTTTTACGGCTTTGTTTACCATAGTGCTTTTTCAATTCATTTATCTTAAAAAGGAAAACTTTGAAGTTAAGATGAATTTAATCCGAAATAAATAAAAGAAAATCAGGTTTATTTTTGATAATCTTCTTTAAACCTTAAATAGAGGTTCATAAATAAATTAGCATATTCCATTATAGGATTATTTTCTCGTTTTTCCTGATTCTTGTCTTTAATGATTATTTGATCAATTGTCATTTTATTCATTATATTAAATTTAATTATTTGAAATATATTCGATAATAGATTTTTAAAACATCTAATATGGCCACAATATCTCACTTGATTAAATATGTTGTGATAACTAATATCAAAATTATTGATAAAAAATTTTAAAGAACAATTCTTCGGCATAACTATGAAAGAAGTTTTTAAGAATGTATATCATGTAGGAGATAGTGGGTGTTCCGTGTTTGTTGTTAATACCGAAGGCGATGATGGATTTGTTTTAATTGATGCTGGTATGAATTCAAATATGATAAGCAAGCAAATGAAAAAAACAGGGCTTAATCCCGGAAATATAAAGCATTGTATTCTCACGCACTGTCATATAGACCATCTTGCAGCTTGCAATGACATCAAGTCCTTCAACAAGAATATAAAATTCTATGCTCACGAGCTAGATGCAGATGCGAT
>JBHLMB010000274.1:0-4811 GCA_048938565.1 Promethearchaeota archaeon
TATAACGAGGGATGAAGATTTCACATAGAAGGGCGGCATTACGATATAGCATTAGCAACATATGGTAAAGAGTTAATTAGACGTTCTAAATTTACCAGTCAGGGAGAAGAAATACTTGCTTTATGGCGAGAAATAGCGTGGAAAAATAATCGTTTAGATCCTAAATTCAAATTAAAGGTAGAAAATATCATTAAGGCTAAATCTAAAATCATACAAACTTTAAAATTATGATCTTTTTTAAATTGGATTTGCAAAAATTAAAATTGAATTCACCATTAAAGTGTTATTATAAATTTATCCTCTAAAGACTAAAATGTACGATATTGTCATTGTAGGTGCTGGTATTGCGGGAGCATCACTTGTAAGAAAGACATCTGAATATGCGAAATCACTAATTATTGAAGCCAGAAAAGAAAATAATCCGCTCGTGGCAACAAATATTTTTCCCGAGCATAATAAACCCTTTTTGCAAGAAGTAGATTATTCTGATTCGTCCATTTTTCCCCTTTTTCACGAGAAAATGAACTATATGGGATCAACTGATAATGGGGTTGTTGATTCAACAGAGTTTGGCGCACCCTTTGGACACGCTATTCACACGGAAAGTCTCGTTAAAAATCTATGTCAAAAGGCCGTTGATAAAGGAGCTGATATTAAATATGGCGAAAAAATCTCAAATATCGTGAAACACGGTGAATATATCGAATTAATTAATAATAAAGGTGTATCCTACAAGGCTAAATTTGTAGCATTAGCAACGGGTTCTTCAGGATTTGAACTGCAACACACAGCAGGTTTTCAAACACCCGATAGTTATCAAGGTATTTTTACGCATTTAAGAGGTGACCAAGACGTGCTTGACGAACAAATGCCATATACATATGTTTTCCACATAAATTCAAAAATCAGCACTAATGGACCTTTCTATCTCTCAAAAGGACGAGAAAGAATGCCCCTTGGCTTTATGGGAAACTCAAACGAGAGTCCTGCAGACCTCGTTGATAAATTAAATCGTATAATTAACAATTATAAAAGAATTCAAACCTTCGTTAAAAATTTAAAACAAGACGAAAAACCCGTAATTTTAAACATTTCAAAACACCCAATAAAGCAATTTTCTCAAGATCGGATGGTAGTTATTGGAGAAGCTGCAGGATTAGTAACATCTTTTTTTTACGAAGGCCTACTCTGTGGGGTTTGTTCTGCTGATATAGTAGCAAAAACGCTTAAACCTCTTTTTGAAGACGACAGCAACTTAACTAGAAGCGAATTACAAGTGTACGATCGTGAACTTTTTAGGTTATTAATAAATAAATATAATCAAAACGGTACGGGTTCCGAATATTTGTTCTACAATGTAGGCAGTCATATCAAGGTTCTTTGGGATACATATGTAAAACTAATAAATAAAGATAGGCAGCTCAAAAAAGAAATATGGGAAGCCTATCGAATGCACGATATTGAAAATTATACTTTAAAGGGTACCAAAAGAGCTGGTAAAATTTTATTCTCAATGCTCCCCGTTCTTACAAAGATCGCTCTTAGTGGAAAATTTCTTAAAGCAGCATTTATATAGTTAAATAGCTACACCTGCAATAAAACTATATGAATAAATTATGATTAAAAATAGACATTGAAACATTAGAAAAAAAGTTAAAGAATTATTAGATCTAAGGAATCGTTAGATACCGAATTTGACACCCGTCCTATATGTAAAGAAGATTTTGGATGCAAGCGGTGTCAAACCTTCGCAAATTTCTGAACTTGAGGATAAAATTGAACAATCAGAAGAAAAAATAGATGAACATCTAAAAGAAGAAGAAATTTAAATATATTAAATTATTATAGCGACTAACAAAAGAGAAATCTATTTTTTAAGAATAATTATCCATATTTCTAATGAATTAGAAAAGTGAAAAAGAGATGGAAGAAATAAAAAAAAGCAATAACCTATTACAATGGGAACAGGAAAATAGGCCCAACAATGATAAAGAATTACATTTCAAAAAATCTTCTAACGAATTCTTTAACCAGATCCTCAAATATAACCTTATTGATCCATTAAACACTCTTTATCGAAGGTTTATAGATCTCCTTAACCTTACGGAACAAGAAAAAGAACTTCAATGGTGGGGTGCAAACATTTACGTGCACGCTATAAATAGGTTCGTTTGGAGAATAGATGAGCAAAAAGTTGAAGGTCACATTTTTCCACAATACGGAAACAACGCAGGAAAAGGAGGAATATTGGTCTCGAACCACGAGAGCCACTTAGATCCGTTCTTTGTAGGTGGTACTATAACTGGTCATGTACGCACTCAATGGATGAGCAAGCGGGACAACTTCCGCACGCCCATTATACGATCTATATTTACAAATTTAGGCGCTTATGAAAATAATAAGGACGACTTAAAAGAAACATGGGAAAAATCCCTGGCAATTTTAGAAAGTGGACAATGGATAGGGATGTTTCCCGAAGGCACACGCAGCACTGATGGAAGCATCGGTCAATTCAAGACCGGTGCGGTGAGACTTGCTATAGAAGCAGGAGTGCCTATTGTACCTGCTGCCGTCATTGGTTCAAGAGATGTTCTTCCAAAGGGGCGTCTTTTGCCAAAACCCGCAAAAATAATTGTTCGAATGGGAAAACCCATTTTTTATAATCAATACGATCCAGAAGAAATTACTTACGAATTGATACGAAAATTATCAGACGAGCTCAGACAGGAAGTAATTGACCTATTAGAGGGTAAACATGAATATGCTCATTCGGTCATTGAGTTTGCCAAAAAATCTAAAAAACAACAAGACCTTTCGATTAGCTCGCCTGTAGATGATGAGAAGAAGGTAAGTTTCAAGGAGTTAGTAAGGTATTACTTCAAGAGGTACCTTCATTTAATAGACGACACCTGGATAACATTGATCAACTCAGCGGGAGTATTTGGCCTGAGGAAACAATTCGAATTATTATGCTGGCAATTTAACGGTAATTTCATTCAAAAAGTAATGTGCGATTCTTTCTTACCGTACGAACGAATTAATTATAAAAAGTATCTTCCAAAGGAGGGCGCTGCGGTTATATGTTCAAACCATAATTCAGAATGGGATGTTATTCTTAACGCTGTGGCATGTCAACAAGAGGGACGCAGGCTATATCAAATGGCGAAGGAGTCGCTATTTCAAATACCTCTGGTTAATGCCTGGATAAGGATACATCTTGCTTTTCCTCTCATAAGAGGAGATCATGACGAAGGAGCTTATCGGTTTGCAATAGAGCGCTTAAAAGAGGGAGAACTTGTAATGATATATCCCGAAGGGACTACCCATGGAGGTCCTGACATCTTGGAAGGGCACACGGGAGCCGTTCGATTGGCAATTGAAGCGAAAGTCCCTATCATTCCAGTGGGAATTACAGGAACGGAAAACTCTTTTCCAAAACACGCAAAAATGTTCATTTTTGGTAAAATGAGCGTATTTAAGATGGGAAAACCCTTTACAGAACATGTTCAATATTTCGACAAACCCATTCCCGATTTCGATGAGTTAAAAAGGCTTACAGACCTGTTGATGCAAGGAATAAAGGAACTGCTGGTCTATGATAATTTTAAAATATAAAAAATATTTAAAGATAAAAAAATAAAAATGGTTTTATTGAAAAAATATTTTAAGGATATCTATAATTTAGGAGAAAAAATCATTTTTTTACATTCTTATTTAAACTATCGTCAATTCCAGCTATCTTTTTTACCATGTCTTTACGAGCTTCAATATCATATTGGGATGTAATTGCGATTTGTTCCATGACTGGACTTCCACCACCGTGATATCCGCCCACTTGAGCGATTCCACCCCAAGAAGAACATAATGTATCTCCCATAAAGCGCCATAATTGAGCAGCGTTTTCTGGTGCAATGTTTGTATTTCTTGTAATGTATTTATCTAGTTTTTCTTTCAAATAAGGGACTTTAAATTCTCCTTCGTGTGGGAAGGTCGCTGGAATGCCACCTCCAATGTCGCATAGTATCTCTGCTTCGCGATACACGTTCTCTCCGGTTAAACACCGTCCTACATTTGCGTAAATGGAATTCGGGATGTAACTTCCTGGTCCGTATGGTATGAATCCCATACCTGGCATGTAAACTTCCTGTTTTCCCAAAGCAGAAGCCGTATATCCCGCAGCGTAACCAAGTTCCGTTACCAAGATTAATTCTGCTAGTTTATGCCTGACATGTTCAGCCTTATGAACATTGTTATATTCTGCAGCTAAAGCAGCCGTTCCAATCGTTATATCTCCAATAGCTGGTTTGCATCCTGAATAACTATGTCGGTGAAATAGACCAAAGAGCAAAGCAAGAGCACCTCCATGTTGATATTCACCACATAAAAATACTCTTTCCCATGGAACAAATACATCGTCAAAAATTAGATACGAATCAGTGGCTCCTTGCGAAAATCCTCGTGGAAAATGTTTTCTTTCTCGTATGTTATGAACGGTTAATACTTGAGTTACGCCTTCATAATCTCCCGGTACGGCGAAAGCAACTGCATAATCCTTATCTTTTGGTGTTAAGGCTCTCGTCGGAATGACGAGCAATTCTTCAGAAACGGAGGCCTCTGAAATATGCAATTTACATCCACTGACTATAATTCCGTCTTCTTTTCGTTCCTTGATGCGAACGTACATATCAGGATCTAATTGTTCGTAAGGGCGCTTTATTCTATCTCCCTTTACGTCCGTTTGAGCTCCTGCTACGATTTTATCCCCTTCTTGGACTCCCAACAACCATTTTTTAAAATTCTCGTGATATTGA
>JBHLMB010000275.1:0-4800 GCA_048938565.1 Promethearchaeota archaeon
TCAAGTTTTTAAAAAGCAGTTATAGAAACGAGAAGCAGTTTTAGAGAGAAAAATACACAAAAATAGGAATCTTTAATGATTGATAGAGTTATTCAATCTCCGAGAATTAATCCTTTTTTCAAAAAGAATATTAAATCAAGAATCTATGGAAATATTTTTATAGTAAAACTCTAATAACTTAAGCATATCAGAGTTTACAAATATTTTATTTGTCATATCCTCAATTTTCCTGATAATTTTATTAATTTTATTGAGCTATTCTTTATGGCAAGCTCGAATCAAAGTTCCAATGATTCAAGGTGTATTTATAGGTTTATTTGCTATTACAATTTTTTTAATGGATTTTGTTATAGCCCGTTGGTTTTATGAAGTCGGATTTTTCAACAAGGAGCAATTCTATGGATATCGATACATGTACGATATTATAATTGGTCTGATATGTTTTTACATTTTAGTAAATATTCGAATTAATAACTTGCATCATAATCCTATTTGGAAATTTATAATAATTAGCAACCTTCCTAATCTCGTGTTGTGCTGGATCTGGACCAAGACGATGAAAGATCTGACCGAACTCGTGGAGAGCGTTAAAAAGGAAAACATTGAATCGTTAACATTTGACTTGATGTACAAGGTGTTATATTTTGAAATATGGAAGGAAAAGATGCTATTTAGATGATCAAATTTTATAAATTATATTAAGAATTAAATTTGTTTATTCATCAATGAAATCAAAAGAAAATGGAATTTTATAGAAATTACCATGTTTTTACAAATAATTCAAAACTTAACCTAAGGTTTATATTGATAAAGTATTGATATACTTTTAATAAACATTTAATTTTATATTAGAAAATTAAATACAAGTGATTTAAATGTCGGAACAAGCTTTAATCTTAAAGAATGTTAGTAAAATTTATCCAATGGGTCAGAGTAACGTTACTGCTTTGAATAATATAAATTTACAAATAAAATCTGGAGAATTAATCACTCTCTTGGGGCCGTCTGGAGCGGGAAAAACAACCTTATTGAACTTGCTTGGGGGTATTGATTCTCCGACCTCTGGAGAGATAAAGGTTTTTAATATGCTCATTAGTAGCTTATCTCCAAATAAACTCGCCGACTATAGGAGGAAAAAAGTGGGGTTTGTCTTTCAATTTTTCAATTTATTTCCCTCCTTAACAGCCTTGGAAAACGTGGAAATTGCTATTGAATCATTCGGGGATAAGAAGACGATTCGGAAAATTGCGATTAAATATTTAAATGCTGTGGGGTTAGGAGATAGATTAGATCATCGCCCTTCAGAACTGAGCGGAGGACAACAGCAGAGAGTGACCATCGCTCGGGCATTAGCAAAGCAAGAGTTTGCCGAAGGAAATCTTCTCATTCTCATGGACGAACCTACGGGTAATGTAGACGAAGAAACTGGGGATCAAATTCTTGAATTAGTTAAAAAACTTGCCACGGAATATAATGCGACTTTTATAATAGTAACCCATAATCCCATGATCACGCAAAAATTACAATCAAGGGAATTTCATATTCGAAATGGAAAACTTATCTCTGATTTGAAGAATTCAGTGAATAATTAAGGAGGTATTTAACACGAAATTAATATTAAAAAAACCATGGAGGGATTTGAAAAGATTAGGAAAACGCAGGATAATTCTGATAATTATATTATCTCTCTGTATTGGTTTTGCTGTTGGTATTTTTCAAATGTTTGCCTCGATTAAGCCAATCTTTGAGAATCTTTATGTGAAGGCTAATCGAGCTGATTACGAATATGTCACTTATGGGTTTAATTCTACTACTGTTTCTGAAATTGAATCAATAGACGGAGTGAAGGATGTTGTACCTCGGCTTGTGTTTCAATTCCCAATTAAGTTAGAAGGAGATCCTCAAACTTATCAAATTCTATTAATTGGAATTAATGTAACATCATCATTTTCAGACACGACTAATCTACCTATTTATAAATACGATTTAAATTCTGGACATAATCTAATGCTTGGTGATTCTCATAATATTATATTATCAAAAGAATTTTTTCAAGCTCGGGATTTACATGTTTCGGATAATATATCTATCGAATCGTTAGGAAACGCTAATTTTACGATCAAGGGCTCCTTCTGGAGTATTGAATTTACAATGACTAATTCTGCCCCTGAAGTTTTATTTCCCATAAAAGGATCAATGGGTATTGGGTTTGTGGATGTTATTGACTTAATACAAATAATCAGTTCATCGAACCCAGAATTATTTTTTCCCTATAATTCATATCAATATAACCAATTACAGGTAGTTTTTGATGATAATGTCGATCAAGGAGAGATGAACAATCTAATAGAGGAAAAACTTCATGATTCCGGGATACAATTAATCTCAAGTACTCCTTTTAAAGATAGCTATGCTTGGAACTATTTAATGAGTGACCTTGAGGGTAGTACGCAAGTTTTTTATATAATATTATTTCTTGCGGTTATAATGGCCCTGACATCGAACATGGCGATTTATAAACAATACCTCTCTTCTCAACAAAAACAAATCGGTATTCTTGGTTGTTTAGGGTTCTCTAAGAAAAAGATTTCTATATCTTATCTAGTTTTAATATTGGAAATTTCAAGTATAGCAACTATTGTGAGTACTCTTTTTGCATATACACTTCTTGAAGGGATGATGTTTGAAATGGCCACGGGAATTTTGGGAATATATGTATGGTTTCCATTTACTTATACTGTCATTCTCGAGGCTTTTCTCTTGAGTTTAGGAATTGGTGTTATATCAATTATACCTCCAACATACAGCATGATGAAGAGAAATATGGTTGATTTAGTTTATAAAAAGCGTGGTTCTACAAGAATGAGACACTATAAAATAATGAAAAGATGTGGAATAAAAGAAAACCCTAAAATATCTCCTTCAAACCGACTTTTTTCGAGAAATTTCAGAAGAAATCCCCTTAACACAAGTTTAATGATGGTTGGAATAACATTTTCCATTGTAATCGTGAGTTCAATGTTCATTATGTGGGATAGTGTTCAATACACTACCAATGATGCCATAAGAATAACAGAAAAATGGGATACAAGCGTATCATTTTCGATTGGCGTGAATGATACGGGACCGGAAATGCAAAATATCAACATGTTACCAGAAATAGATGATGCAGAATCCGCTCTCAAGCTTACCCTTCTATTTGAGAACCCCCAAAAACATGTTAGTAATCAAACAGGTATCTTAGTGGGTTTTAAATCGAATGAAATCCTACACCAATTCAACTTTATCAGTAAAAATGGGAGATCCAGTAGAAATTATCAAAATAATAATGAAATAATAGTTTCTGACCATATTGCAAGGAAATTGGAACTAAATATTGGAGATAACATTACAATTTATAGCCCATCAGGTTCAAAAAAACAATTCACGACTGTTGGGATCAGTAAAGAAATCCTTTCAAGTTGTTATATTTTGTTGGATTCAGCTCAAACATTTTCAAATCAAGTTGGAAAAATAAATATTATCTTCCTAACCTATTCTAATCTGCTTACAGATGAATCAGAGCTCATCAATGATATCTACAATGTTTCTGAAAATATTTCAGCGGTCCAATCCATGGGAGATTTAATAACTCAAATAAAATATTATGGTGATTTGTTAATTCCATTTATCGGTGTTGTTATAGGTTTTGCTGCAATCGTTGAATTATTTATATTAGTGAATTCTACGCTCATGAAGATTACAGAACACGAAAACGAATACGGAGTTTTAAGAAGTATTGGATTCAAAAAAAGGAAAGTTTATGGACAAATACTGTTGGAAAATCTTATATGGACGGTAATTGCAATTATAATTGCATTTTTATTGATACCTACAATATCAGATTTTATGATAATGGCATACCAAGACGAATTTGCAATTTTTCTGCATTATACAATGCTAACATATCTTGGAACTATCCTTTTACCTCTTGGCGTGATATTTATAGCTGCGATTTATGGGGTGAGAATTATTTACAAAAAGAACCTCTACGACCAGGTTCAAACCCAATTTATTGGATAATGAAACAACATCAATGTTTCAATTTATTTTTATTATTTGTTTACCTAATTTTAAGATGAGTTCAGTCTGAAATAAGTATTTCTTTAAAATTATAAAGTATAAGCATTGAGAATTTATCGGAAGTCCCGAAATTGTTCGAGCTAAGAAGGGATTGATTCTATTATAGAACACGCTTTAGTCAAGAATCCTGATTTTCGAGATTTAGACTCATAAACCGCGTAAATCGAGAAAGGAACGATGACTTTCGTGAAGGATGTCGAGAATTTCTTGTCTCAACTCTAATAAAAACTCGTAATGCTGAAAAAAAAGGACTATTTGGAATTAGAACTCCTTTTTTTCGATTTAACTCATGATTGAATGCTTACTTGTGAATGAGTTTCGTCAGGAGTAACTGTAAAGAAGTCCCTGTATTTTTGACAGGAAATGCAATAATACCTTGTTTTATTCCCTTTTTCTTCAATTTTCATTCCACAATGCGAACAATATAATTTCATTTTTCACCTCATCTGTACTTTTAATGAAGATTGAGGTTAAATAAAGTTCTTATTAAAAATTATTGAAGAAACCTGACAAATTATTACAGCATATAAGTAATATTTAAAATCAGATGAAACTCTCTAAAAAAAATAGCTGATTCAATAAAGACGAAATTTGGAAGAATTATAATTCTTCGTTCTATTGAGAATTCAATCTTTCTATTATTTTATCCGTTCTTTTTAAGAATGAAGCGTGTAATTT
>JBHLMB010000276.1:0-255 GCA_048938565.1 Promethearchaeota archaeon
TCAGAGTTATTATGTATAATTTTTGAAATAATTTAATTCAAAAAATACTTTACTAATCCCATTTAGAACATGTAATCCTGAAAAAAGATGAAATAAACACGTGTGTTGGCAGAAGAAATTTCATGTATTTTCGTAATTTAACGACCTAATGATTATATCTTTCCAAAATTTATATCTGGTCTTGCGTTCCTTATCTTTTATAGATGGATAGAAGGATTTTTCAATTGATATCATTTTGAATATTTCTTCTTTTGA
>JBHLMB010000276.1:265-4787 GCA_048938565.1 Promethearchaeota archaeon
AAACCCGTTGCTAGTCCTGCGAAAAACGCCGCACCCAAGGCAGTAGTCTCGAGTTGATTAGGTCTTTGGATTTCTGCGTCAAGCATGTCAGAAAGAAACTGAAGAAAAAAGTCGTTTTGTGATACTCCTCCATCCGTTTTTAAAGTGTTTACTTTAAGTTTCGTATCTTTCAATATACCATCAACTAAATCCTTTATTCGAAAACATATACCCTCTAATATTGCTCTAACAATATGTGCTTTTTTAGTTGTAAGGTTGATGCCAAAGATATTTCCTCTAGCAGAAGAGTCCCAATAAGGATAAGACAAACCCGTTGAAAGAGTTGGAAGAAAATAAACGCCTTCAGTGGATTTAACGCTCAATGCCATCCTTTCAGTCATTTCTGGAGAATCATACAATCCAAGCTCTTTTTGAACCCATTCAATAATGGATCCTGTGTTATGTGAAAATCCTTCTAGCATGTATGTGAGTTGCCCATCAATTTTCCAGGCAATTAATGGATATAATCGCCTTTTTGAAGCAAAAGGTTTCTGTCCCGTATTGATATCAATAAAACTTCCAGTTCCATTTGTAACTTTCATATCTCCTTGGTTGAAACATCCAAGTCCAAACAACGACGCCTGTTGATCCGCTACGAGGCACCTTATCGGAATATCACCGCCTCCAAATAAATTCGTTGAACCAAATTCCGCATTTGTTTCTTTAATCTCGGGAAGGAAATGACTGTGTAATCCGAGATGTTTCATTATCATGGTGTTCCACTTCATTAAAAAGGGATCCAACATCGCTGACATTGATGCGTTTGAAAAATCAGTAGCGTGAACTTTACCTTCCGTCAAGTTCCATAATAGCCAGGAGTCTATTTGACCCCAAGCAACGGTCGTTTCGGGATCCTTTATCATTTTCTTAAGTTTTAGATGATTTTCTAAAAAAAATGCCGTTCTTATTGAAGCATAATCCGTGGGAAACCTCAACATTGATGCTACAAGCATTTTCATGCTTCCAAAAAGTCGAGCTATTTTGCCTACTGCCCTTATAATTCTGAAAAAGAGTTTCTTGGTTTTTTTTTTGGCAAATTTAGCCGCTCGATTGTCTTGCCATGTGATAATGTTTGAATAAATTTCTCCTGTAATCTTGTCCCACATCATAAACGAGGCTCTTTGAGTGCTGACCGCAATCGAATTAATATCACTTGCTTTCAAGTTCTTTGAAGCAATGACTTCTTCCATTACTTCCTTGCTAAAATACCAAATCTCTAGTGGATCTTGTTCTACTTGCCCGGGCTCGTCCGTGATATAACGAGGACGTCGTTTTGCTTGAGCTACAATGTTTGCGTTTTCATCAATCAGGAAAGCTTTGATGTTTGTCGTTCCAACATCTAGGGTTAAAATATAAGACATTTTGAGTTATGTTATTGGATTTATATTCACTTAATCTTTATTAGAATTAATGTGTTTATATAGATTTCCAAATAAAGATTAGAAAGGAAAAAAAACCTTGTTAAACAAGAAAAAAAAGCTCTTATTATTTACTTATATCGCTTGCTTTATCAGAGATAAAGACTTTTTTTTCAATGAGTTTTATAACCGTGCTAAGATTCCTATAATTCCACATGTTTTCAGGGATGAGGTGGACGATGTAAAAATGATCCATTGTCTGCAATAGTTCCCGAGCCCTATTTACTATTGGCTTTTCAAAGATTCCTAAATCGTCGCTTTTTATTTCCGAAATTATGAAAGGATAGATTAAAGAAAGACGAAGGTGTTTTTCGATTAGTGCATCCAATCCCTTGAAGGGCGCTGTAGTACCATTAAAATTTTTAAATTGCTTGCCATAATTTTGGTTAATCTCATAGGAAAGGTCCTTTATTGAATTTAGAATGTAATTAGAAGGATTCTTTTTCATAATGAGCGTGATTCTAAATCCCTTGAAATCCGACATGAGTATCTTTGAATCCTTGTATTCGAGTTTGATCGATTGTGATAATGTGTCAGAGTCAGTAAATGCAATTTCAAACTTGCTAATTGCATCAAGATATCCTGTTATGAGCATCGCATCTTGCTTTCCCTCAACCACCTTTTTTTCGTAGAGATTCAATCCAGATTTTTTATCTGAAACTATGAGGTATTTTATATTGAGTATGTCATCAAACATGTTAAGAATGTTCTTTTTTTTCTCGTCGTACCGCCTCTTTATGAGTCTGTACCCTTGATATCCCGATATCGCAATAACAACGCCACTGATTATAGCCGCAATGGATCCAATAACTATCAATGGGTCGATCGTGAAAGGTTCTTCCTTCGCAATAACGGTGAATGTTTTGGAAAGAGCGGAGGAGTGAGTCGCATTATTCCAGAAGATCAAGACCTCCCAAATGCCTCCATAAGAATTTGAAGGAATTTGATAATTGAACTCGTAAGGATCAATCGTATTGTGCTCGATGGTAACTCGATACCTCTCGTAACCGTTGGAATTTAAGACAATGATCGTTATATTACCTTGAGGGGCGTCTACTGAGAACTCCAAGTCTTGCCCTGCATTTATAGTATCCAAGGAAGGAGGATAATCTAAAAGAACATCATTTATTTGTGAAGAATATGCAAAAATCTCCCAGAAAGTTAGATCGAGCAAACTTTCATTATAAATCGTTATTGTTTCATTTATTTCGTTTATGTCTATTAAGGGCGTTATATTCGTGCCGTTCCTTAATATTGAAATATTATACCAATCGTAAGGAGAAAAATCAAGACTTATTTTGAGAGAATGAAAATTTGTCCTATTTAATAAAAAATTACCCTCCCAAACGACATCAATTCCGTCCCTGATTATTTGTTGGCATTTTAAAACTCTTTTTTTCATAAAAGTAATTTTATAATGTAAAGTATAATTCAAAATAATCGAATCAAGAAACGAGATATTTATTTTAACTACTTTTTGTTGGACTTGAAAATTAGTAGAAACTGATAAACTCCCGTTTCCAAGTCCATTGTCATTTATTGAATGATTGCTATTGTTTATGGTTGCAGTCATGTTAATATCCGTGGGATTGTAAGTCTTGTTATATCTTTGAACCAATTTATACATGAAGGTTTTATTTTCTTCCACGGTCCACACGGACGATTTATTGAACACACCAAGATGTAAACCTGGTGTAAGTGGTGGGAAATAATTATTATGGTACCAATAAAGCACATAATCGAAATTCTCATAATTTCTTTCTGTACCATTGATCACTAATGAATAATTACCTTCATCAAGAATGAGTGGATCCGAAGAAAAATCTTGCAAGTACCAACCTAAATCCGATGACATGTTTAGATTCTTTTCACGGTGGGTTGTTCCATATGGTTTAAAAGTGCTCGTGTCGTAATCGCGTACTTGAAAAGTAATATTTTCAGTTGATAGTAAAGTATGACCGTAAAGATATATTCCCAATATTTCTGTTCTTTGAGAAAGACGGAGTTGAACATTTAACGCTCCATTATATCTTTGTGATGGATTTTCGTATAAAATACCTTCAGGTTTTTTCGCTTGATTTTCAATAGTTTTGACTTCTTTAAATAACTTGATATTAGTGATATTAAGATCAATTTTTGTAACATTCCATCCAGATTGAAACAGTTGTACTTCGATCGAAGAGTTATCCTCAACGCTTCCTTGAAGTATCGAATATTCCTCGTATTCTATATTGTCCATATCTAATACCAAGGGAATGTCATTTATCGCTCCTGATGCAATACTAAAAGTATTTACAAATGTCAGAAAAAAAAGTGAAATTGGCAAGAATGCTAGTAGGATGACCTTTCGTTTTATCATTAGTATAACCTAGAATATCTATACTTAGAAAATAAACTAGTAAATTTATATACTTGTCCTTTATTTTTAAAAAAATCCTTTTTTTTAGAATAATAGAAATTTAGATCATAATAAATATTGAAAAATTAATTCCGAAATATCGCATACTTTTAGGGTCCCTTTGTCTTCTGCTTTTATCCCATATCCTAATCCCAATTCACATAACGGACACGCGGATAAGAATGTATATGCTCCCGTGTTCTTTAATTCTTCCACCCTATTGGATGCCTCTTTTAACGCAATTTCCCTATCTGCCCAATGCAATGTTCCGCTCCATCCACAACAATGTACCCTTTCTTTATTGTGCATTGATTCGACAATTTCAATTCCAGGAATATTTTTAATGATTTCTCTGATTGATGTCGTATCTCCTTGATTTCTTGCTAGATGACAAGGGTCGTGTATGGTTATTCGTTCTATGCTTGTCGCATTCTCTTCATTAAATGATATTTTGCCTTCCTTAATCAATTCGTTGAGGTATTTCACAATATGGACGATTCTCAAGTCTAAATCAAAGCCTTCCTTTTTATATCGCGTGGTCAGCGTTTCAACACAACCGGGACAATCTGAGACGACGATCTTTGCTCCCGTGCTCTTAATTAGCTCATTATTTTTTTTAGCCAAATTCCTTGCCACATCCATTTCTCTTATACTAAATGCAGGCGCT
>JBHLMB010000277.1:0-4766 GCA_048938565.1 Promethearchaeota archaeon
TTTGTCATTATCATTATGATAATGCTAGCAAGTCCTATTGAATTTTGCATTTAAATGTTCAAACGAGTTTAAACATGGGTAGCTATAGTATGATAGGTGATCAAAAATATACGGCAAAAATTACCCAGGTGCCTTTATCAAGGAAAGATCTCTTTGTTTCATTAAAAATTATACTAACCAAAATTAAAGACTGATCAATATGCGAAATTTAAATAATTCCACGGGAGAAAACGGTTTTTTAAGAATATTTCTTAAAGTTATTTGTATCATATTAATTTTGCTCCTTCTTCTAATGGATTTATAGCTTGGACAATCTATGGCTTGTGGTTTTTCTTTGAATTCGATACTATAGTAAATAATATCCAAGTATTAAATAATTTATAGGTTATCTAGAGATGGATATAACAATTAGCAAGACATTCAAATAGTTCAAGCATCAACTGAGAGAAAGCGAAACTTTTTTATTGCAAATATTGCAAAAGTTCACCTCATACATTTATAAATCAATGAAATAATTAATGCAAGAACATCAATACTTTATAAAAAAAAAATCCAAAGTTGATTTAGATTGAACAGATTAAAAAATAAAAAATATATTGTTTTGGGATTATTAACGCTCGTTATCGCCCTGACTGCTGGAATTACTTCCGTATCTGCTTGTCGCCCTACTCATGATTTTAAGGAGTATTCAAGGTGGATAGACACGAATGGTCAATTATATTTAGATGTAAAAGCTAAAAACTACTATTCATTAGGATGTTTGGAAGGAATAGAATTAAGTTCTAAGATACTTGGAATGAAATATTCGATTCAAGCATTAGCTTTGAGCTATGGAATTCCTTACGATTATTTAATCCAACTTGCTAGTTTGTACGAACCATACATCGCTGAAGAGTACAAGGAAGAAATGAATGGAATTTCCGATGTGCTTGGAGACTTAAACATTACTTATGACGACATCCTTCTCCAGAATTGTTTTATTGACATTTTTTACGGTCAATTAACACCCCAAATGTCTGGTAATCCTTTACCTCCACTTGAGATCGGATGCACGGCTATTGCGTCTAAAAACAAGGATAAATCCATAACAATCGGCCAAAATTTTGATTTTGCTGCTTTTCTCCACCCCACATTATCATTTGTGCTACACCAAATCAAAGGAAAAACCACGATTTTTTCCCTTAGAATGGGTGCGATGTTAGGGCTACCTATGGGAAAAAATGGCAACGGTGTGATTTCAACGGTAACGGTCATAAGATCAATGGTTACTGGTTCAATTGGCGTTCCAAGTACTTCGAGAACGAGATTTGCGTTTGAGAATAGTAAAACAGCAACTGAATTTAATGAATATCTATGGGGAGAAAACATTCCTACCAGTTTTAACACCATCTATGCTGACAGAAAGAGCAATGTCATCGGTACTGAAAACATTCCGAATCTATCAGTAATCGATGAGATCCAAGTCGGGGATTACTTAATAAGATCAAACACATATATTAACGATGAATTCAAGCCTTATCTCTTAGATCCTCTATACTCCATAGAGCGGCATGAAAAAGCGAGCGAATTGGTTGAAAGTTCTTTTTCGGATAATATTCTTTCTCTCTGCGAATTAATCCACATTCTTCAATACAACGACGGCACGGCCGCCTCAATCACTCGAAAAGATTCTATCGATCCTCAAGAACCTCAAACGGGAGCGTTTATGGGATGCAGGAGCCGGAAATGTAATAATTTTGGCTTTTTTGGAATTGGAAATCCTCTTGATAATGCATTAGGAATCGTTCCATTGTAGATAACCGTCTAGATAGAGGAAACAAACAATATTTAACTCTTTTTTTTTATTCTATTGATTCTTTTTTTCTTTGACAATTTTAAGTAATTTTATTGTTATTTGTCCCTTGTCAATATCATTATTAGATTTTATGTCTTTTTGTTTTTTCAGCCTTCAAAAAGCCTTATCTATTCCTTTGTTAATCCCATAATCGAAAATTCAAGGTTAATATGGGTTTTTTAAGGCAATAATGTAGTAATTATCTCCGTAATATAGTACATCATATTTTATCTCCTCTTTTATTGAAGGAAATATATTGTATTTTTTTTCAATTAAGTATAAAATAAATCTTACTCTATTCACAAATATGTTGTCTAAAGAAGATATAATCGAAAAATCGAGAGAACTAGGGTTTGCTGACATTGGATTTACAACTGCAGAACCTTTTAAAGAACAAGTAGAAGTATTAAATTCAAGAAAAGAAAAATACTCTTGGAAGGATGTTGGAAATTTGTTAATACTCGTTATCAATCAGTTTTTTTCATGAAATTTATATAATCATTTGCTTTAGTATTCGCTTCTGAAATATTCTTTAACGATTTCTTTTGTTGATAAAAAGAGTCTGGTATTAACAACAACTTCTTTCAATAAATTTTCAAATTTCCTTTCAAATTTTTCTAGAAACATTTCCATTTTCTTCCTTATAATTGGATGATCCTGCTTTGAGATTATAGCTAGAAACACATTATCACCCTCTTCAATTAATATACTATATCCTTCTTTTTTTACTTCTTTAAGGGGTTCTTTATTTTCTGTTAATTGATTTAAGAGAGTTTGAACGGCTGCTAGTACTCCTCCAAGATATATTTCCTTTTCTTCTTGTTTATCATCAGGTATATCTGAAAGATTCTCAGAATAAATTGTCACACCAGTTTTTTGAACGATAAAGAGTTGATGTAAATCTTGTGGAGCATATTTTGGCAGTACATTCTCAACATATTCACTAACTTCTATAAGTCTCGATTCCATCTTACTAAGTTTATCCATTACTTCGCTTGAGGATTTATTAATAGAACTTGTGTATTTTTGCGATTCTACTGAAAGTTTCTGAACTTCAGCCATATTAGGCGAAAGACTAGATTCAATTGGACAAGCAGGTGCAATTATACCTGTCATGCTATTTGATTCTGATGGTTCTTGAATTGTATTTAATGCTGTAATAATAATCGTTTTTTCTTGTTTTATCATTTCAAGAAGTTTATGGACCTCTTTTTCTTTGTGACGATACCCTGTTTGGTTAAAAAGCTTTAAGGCGGATTCAAGCATTTTTGAACTAATTTCAAGATGTTTTTGTCTTATGTCTAAATCTTGTTCGATATCAGCTTTTATTAAATTCCATGCTGCATCAAAATGAGTAGATGTAGCTAGTGCCC
Organism: Promethearchaeota archaeon; assembly: GCA_048938565.1. Lineage (GTDB taxonomy): Archaea > Asgardarchaeota > Lokiarchaeia > Sigyniarchaeales > SOKP01 > FT1-020. The sequence goes on from JBHLMB010000277.1 coordinate 3,208, forward strand.
AATTCGCAGCATTATTAAAACCTCCTTTATTATAAAAATTTGACGCTTTTCTCAACATCAACTTGATTCTTGGATACAACTCTGCCTTGAATTGAAAATCTAATGAATTATCAAATTTAGTTCCTAATTCTAAAGCTGAGCAGAAGGCAGAATTACCTAAAGTAAGCATTTTCATTTTAATTACAGGCAATAGATGACTTGCTTTTTCAAAAAGTAAGGCCGCTTCGACAAATTTTTCTGAATCTTGATACTGCTCAGCAAGTTCCATGCTCTCCCATGCTCTACATAATAAATAAGTAGCTTCTAAAGTAAATTTTTCTTTTTCATCTTTGAATAATTTACATAATTTTTTAAACTCTAAAGATGCAGCAGAAAAAAATCTAGCAGCTTCTAGATGTTCCCCTTTTTTTTTTAATAATCTTCCCTTTTCTAAATTAATTCTAGCATTACAATAACTTATTCTTGAATTCGCTGCTTGCCTAAGCTTATGGATCTTTTTTTTAATGTGCTCATCCCTAGAATGATCAAAATGTTCATTTAATATGTGAATAGCAGTTTGGAAGCATTCTTTTGCCTTTAAATATTTCTCTTTTGCTTTTTCATATTTCTCTTGTTTACTAAAAAGTTCAGATTCTTCCAATAAGGTCCATGCTGCATAATAAGAAGATTCATATTTAAAACTCTTGGTGCTATTTAGTATTTCAGAAGCTTGTTGGTAAAGTTTTCTTGATTCAGAGTGATCTTCTTTATTATGTTTTAATTTTGCTAATTGAATTAAATTCCAAGCTTTTATGTATTTTATTTTATCTTTAACTCTTTTCTTCAATGGAGGATATAAAATGCTATCAACTGAATTTTCCATTATTTTTTGAGCTTCTAGATAATGTCCTGCTGCGTTATAATAATTTCCTAAACGATCCTCAATTCTAGCTAAATATTCTAATGCTGCAACCTTATCTGATAAATAACCCTTCTCTTTACAATCCTTTAAAACTTTAAGAAGAACATTTTTTGCCTTCATCAATTTATCCGAAATATTCGATAAAATACCAATTTCTTCGTAAAGATTTGCTAATTTAATATTTGCTCTAATTACTCCTGAGCGCGACTCAATCGCATAATCAATATATTTTTCGTGAGCTTCTATCGCGTTATTAAGCATTTGCTTTTTTTCTTCAACTCCAAGCGCATTTTCAGATAGAGTTTTATAAGCAGTATAAAGACTGGAATAACCTGCTGCCTTAGCAAGACCTCCTTCGTATCTGTCTCCAAGACTTTTTGCTTTTTTTGCATATGCTAGCATTTCCTTGGAGAAATGTTCTTTTTCTGTTTCATCTGAAGTCAAATTAACTAATAACGAATAACAAGAAGTAGCATGTCTGTAGGGCAAATAATTAAAAACCAACTCGGGTGTATTGTTTATAAAGTCTAAAGAATGTTCAATTCCTTTTTTGGCGTATTTCATTCTCTTTTCTATTGGTAGAAAGCTCATTAATGACATGTTGCTATAATAGAAAACAACTAACATGGTTGTTGCATAATACGGCCATATAGTGTAA
>JBHLMB010000278.1:0-4750 GCA_048938565.1 Promethearchaeota archaeon
ATGAATCAATCCCTTCCACCAAAACGGTCTCGACAACACCCCCAGTATTGAACGACCATTTTTTGCATCATATAAAGTTCCCATAATATGGAATGTTGCCTGACTGGGGTGGTTATCGTACACCCAGGAAGGAACGGGGCCAGAGTCAAATGACACATTAATTTCATCGTCTAGCACAAAAAATGAATAGTTATCATATGACGAGCCGTAAAGAGCGCGTATCAAATGAGGACCAGCAACGGTATTAAAGCCCGTATCGTAGACGAACCATGCATATCCGTTGCTATCCGTGACATTAGACCCAATGTAAGTTCCATTTGTTATATCGTAGAAATGAACTTGAAGACCGTTTAATGGAAGTCCTCCTTGAGATAAACGGGCAGATAGGTTAACATTTTGGTATCGATTAATCACCGGATTTAGATAATCGTAATTTGGAAAATCGTCTATCCAAAAGTCGAGCTGAATAGGCGAGAAATTTGTTATTTGTAATTGATTTGGTACATCCAATGAACCGTTGATGTATGGAAGATCAAAGTAATGAGGATTATTTGGATTATTATTCCAGAAATCGAACGAGCCGTTAAAATCGAGCCTTAAAGTGTAGTTTCCAGGCGATATCGAAGGATTTACATAAAACATCGAATTGAATGAACCATCACCATTAATAGGTATGGGATTTCCCGTTAAATACGCCGTGTAATCGATGCTGCTTCTGAACATCCTTAACATGAGATAGGAACGATTTAAAGGCAATGAGTTGTTATTATCGTTCAGGTAGCCCGTGATGGTGAATCGGTTTTGACCTAGAACTGAAACATTTACCACTCTCGGTGAGGGACCGGAAGAAAGAGTAATATCAACGGTATCGTTTAAAATGAAATAAGAATAGTTTGATTGAAAGCCCGTCCGAGCGTAAAGCAAGTTTGGACCAACAATGGCAGAACTTCCGGCGTCATATTCGATAGTCGTCCACCCGTTTACAGTTGCATTAGTATTAATAGGTTGATCACCTCTCGTATAATCGTAAAAAGTCACGGGAATTCCATCAAGATCGCCTCCAGTTTCGTTAAGAACCCTGGCTTTTAATGTGAGCGTCGATCCTCTCGAGACGATAGGACTCAGAGAGGGATCTGTTGAAGGTACATCGTTTATATAGAAATATATGATTTTTCCCCCGACCTTATCGATAAAAACATCCCTCCTTTGACTTGAGTTCCCCGGGGCATAGCCATAACCAAGTAGAGGTATCTGGAGTGGATAAGGAAATGATGGTATCGTATAGTTCGCGCTCCCACTCACATTGGCGACAAGATCGTAAGGTCCACGATATATCGAACTACTCGCGGTTAAAACGCCGCTAAACTCTCCATTCACATCCGCAGTGATAGTGCCTGGAGTGAACGGATTTGATACTAAAGTTGAGGTATTGTTAAAATACAATAAGAACTCGACATTAGAATAAGGCACTCCTCTTCCATTGTTTGGATCCGTGACGTTACCTGAAACGGTAAATGTCGAGTTGCTGACATCTGAAACATTGATTTCCGTTGGATTTACATAGTTCAAGTTGACGGTCATAATGTCGTCTATAACTATAAAACTCCCCCCTATTACCTGAGGTGAATATTTTCCCATTATGAGATTAGGTCCAACCGTAAAACTTATGTTAGCCTCGACGAATATTGTAGCCGCTCCCTGGCTATTAGTTGTATTAGTCCCGAGTGTCATACCAGTAACATAATCACTAAAGGTTATCACCTCATTTGGAACGGGTGTTGAACCGTTCATTAATATTGCGGTGACATTTACAAAATCGTCCCTATTAACGAGAGCATAATCTGGTGGATAAGAAGAACCATCGCATTCAACAACGAGTTTAAAAGTACTATTAACATAAGGAGGAATTGGCGGAATTCCACCAAAATTCTCGAAGTACACATCAAATTGAGTCCAATTGCCGCTTCCATCGTTACTTGTTGGCACAAAAATTTCTGCCCAACTGTAGATATTTCTATACAAAATAGGTATTGTCATTGTACCTTCAAAAGGATCTAACGATTCGGATACGAAACGAGTATTAAAACCGTCCACGAAGCGACTTGGAACTCCGAACGCCCTTGTTAGGGCGCAAAACACCGATGCAAAATCGGAATATAGCCCTTCACCAGAGGCGCAAAACCAATTAATTCTATCCTGTTCGGTACCTGGCATGGGAGAGTAATTCAATACGAAATTATATTGAAGGTAATTTCTTATCTTGTTTGCGATGATAAAAGCGTTATCTCCAGGAGAAATGACATAACTGTTGAGATAATCAAAAAGGGCCTTGAAATCGGCCATATGAGTCTGGTTCATGTAATCCATAATGTTTTGTCCATCCATCTGCTGGTAATCGCTTAACATCTGATTGTATTCAGTAGAGGGACTTGTTACTAAGGCGCAGCTATCATTTATCTCCGTTGCGTCGGGTAAATCGTCTCCCGCTAGCTGATATGTTAAGTTTGTATCAACGCTACTGGTAAAGCTCGCCCTTAGGGCTGAACCATTTAATCCATCAGTCTGAGAATGGATTGTGACAGAACTATTATCCAAGGCAGTAGCACTCACGCTGTTTTCGATGAGAAACGGACTTGAAAAAAGCGTTGGAATTGTAAATTGATTGATACCCGCGTTCGCGCTCAAATTCAACATCTTTACAGTCAACAAATCGGTAAGATCGGGATTGGAAGCATATTCTGCATATGTATGAAAACTAATCGTATCGAGACTAGGATCGGAAGCGCTCCACGATCCCTGGGAATATTGATCGAAACATTCGTACTTCCACAAATAATCTTCTATTTCGGTCACAGAAGGATAATCATATACTCTAAAAGCTTCAACATCAGAAAACATCATAGCTGCCATTAATGCTGCTAAATCTTCCAAGGGTATATCATCAAAATCACCATCATACATTTCCATTAAGGTTTCCAACAATTCTTGTAATTCCTCAGGAGTGAGATCCAAATCCTCAAACAAATCCATTAAATCGTCGATGTCAAAAGGTATTGGAATTTCTACTAAAACGGGATCGTCAAAATCCGCATCACTTTTTCTTTCACTGGGTTTATTTCGCACGGATCCAAAAACAAATGTTAAAATACTCACGGAGAAGGCAAAAGCAGTAATTAAAATTACGGATAAAATAATAACCTTGATGGCTTGAGATCTTATATTACTCGGACCGAGAATTTTTTCTTTTAATTCAGACATAGAAGTCAGTACGATTATATTGAAAAGATATTATCTACCTATGTTAGAATAGTAATCAAAATTATTATTTATATATATTTAGGTTTGTTTTATCGCCATTTAAGAAAAAAGGACCTGAGTAGAAATGCTTTTTACTTTAAAAAGAATAGAGCAAGGTACTAAATTCATACAAATATTTTTAAAAAAGAAAAAAAATTAAAATTCGTATCCGCATTTCGTGCACATTAATTTCTTTGCATATATGGTTTTTGGGATGTAACTTATAATTCGCGTTTTATCCTCAACTTCCTTGATGGCTTGACCCATTGCACCACAATTAACGCATACTCTTCTGCCCATTCCCCCCGCAGGGGCTGGTTCTTGAACAGGCGCGGCAGGTTGAGTTGTCGGAGCTGGTGAAGACTTTGAAGTTCCCATAGATGCCCCTCCATAAGATGCAGGAAAAGAGGTTCCACCAAAACTTTGAGAACCCGTACCTGGAGATAATGAACTGGTCATAACTGCCTGTGGTTCTTTTAATTCAGCAATTCGCTTTTCCTTATACTTGAGTTCTTCGGTCAATTTAGCAACTTGCGCTTGAAGAGGTCCTATTTGCCCGTTTAACATGGAGTTTTGTTGTTGTAATTGCGAAACTTGATTCTGAAGCTCTGGAATTTGGGCTTGAAGCTGCCCCTTTTCATTGTTTAACTGTGCGATCTGATTTTGGTAGCCTTGAATTGATGTTTGCACCGTACTCATTTGAGTATTCAATTGGTTTATTTGAGCATCTTTTGATCGCACTTGTGCTTGTAATTGGCCAACTTGCGTTTGGAGTTGATTTATCGTATTTTGGTATTGTTGCGATGATGTTCCCATAGAAGGTGCGGAGGCGGGAGAGGCCGAAAAAGAAGGAGCAACAGACGGTCTGGGAGGAGGGGATGCAGAAAAGGTAGGAGATGGAGTCATGGTAGGAGGACGCGGTTGACTATTAGGAGATCGTGGGGGCGGGGTTAATGGAGGTTCTGTAGGCGGTGCGCCCATACCATATTCATCTTCTTCTTCGTCATCGTTATAGTTATAATTTGACATGATAAAATCTTCTTTTTATGTTTTTGTTTTTTCCTTGAAAATAAAATAATGATCCAACTAATTTAATAATAACCACCTAAGTTTATAAAACTACCATTCTTGACGATAAAATAAATTTTATATAGATCACTTCACAAGCTCGTTTCATTTGTGGATTAATTGAATAGTGAAGCAATCATATTTTTTTTATCTTCTAGATCAAAGACCATTTCGTTTATCTATTTAGAAACAATCCCAGTAAGGAGCTAAATTCTTTTTTAATCAAAGCCAATATAGTTCCAATATATTTTTCACATGATAAAGATCATTCAAATTTATGGAAAATAATTAAATGGATAACAGAGCAACTAAAGAAGACAGAAACGTTAAATAACTGGAGATGTGATGAAAGGACAGGAGCTTTACAAAAGGGCCAAGGTCAGGA
>JBHLMB010000279.1:0-4737 GCA_048938565.1 Promethearchaeota archaeon
AGTCTATTATCGTTTGTTTTAAAATTCGTTATTTTAATTAAGTATTGTTATGATAAAGAATCACATTGTAATAAAATATGAAAAGCAAGAAAAATGAACTTAAGAGGCTTTATCAAATTGCAGAATTAACGATCCAACATAGATCTAGAATGTCCACCCTATAAACATGGTCGTCCATTCAAATATTATATTCAGAGAAAAACCAAAAAAACTTTTATATACCATTGTAATTGATATTAATGATATACTGATAGTAAGAAGAATATAAGCACTTAAACGCTTGGAAATTGCCAGACAAAAAAGAGAATTTGATTCTTCTCAAATAGATATAGGAAGGCAATTACCAAAAAAGGATAAAATTTTCAATGAGGACTTTTTAGATAATACGCGTTTTAAAACTTCAAATTTATTTATAAAGGAAAAGATTGAAGCTAATAATAGTATTTTAAGCGATTTGTTAAGAAATGAAACAAAATTGACTTTTCTTATAGGTGCGGGTTGTTCTACTGATGCGCCTTCTTACCTACCTACCGCACGCTCTATGATGGATGCAATAATTCAATATGCGTGTTTGGAATCTGAAATAAAAGTGTTTAAACGTAATCACATAGTTGTTCTAGATATATAGACAATCAACTAGAGCCTATCTCTGTCATAGATTATTGGAATATCGCTTGAAGAGCGGGGAGAGCAAGTGAGGAAACTAATGGATTGATAATTCATATAAGAAACAACCCTAAAGATAAAATGGACTTCAATAATTATTATCGATATATATTATTTATTTAATATTCTTAAAAAAAATTAAATAATTTTTATTTTACTTATTATTTTTGACTACGCGCCGTCATTAATAAAAGAGATTGATTTTTGATCAATTCTAAATTTAATGCTTTAATAATTTCCTCATTTTTATCGAATCCTGCCCTCTCAAGCCTCTCTTTTAAATATTTATTAATAAGTAGTTTTATATCATTCATCTTAAACAGATCATTAGTTTTCCCTGCGTCTCTTAGAGCAAGTCTGACCATTCCTGAACAAGGCGTCAACTTTAATCCAGTCTTTTCTGCTAACAGGGGTCCAAAAAATTTTACGACATCCACGATTTAATCTCCCCCGAAACTTTTCATTATTTCTTCTTCAGATAATTCCCCGGTTTCCTCCTCATATGTGTAATTACGGTTAAGCCAATTTTTAAATCTCTCAGGCATCACCCATGCCAAGTATTCTGTCACTGGTATGATAATATACAGCAACATTGTTAACAAAATCAAAGGACTAAGCTCTGTAGTTGGCCCAGGTATCATTAAAAATACTCCACTAAGTGCCCAAAGGAAGCCATATATCATTACTAAGACATATCTTGCCTTTATCCAAGGTTCTATACCTTTAACCGACCTGATTTTTAAATAAGCTGAAAGAGAAACATAAAGAAACCACGAGCCCAACGTAATCATGATAATGTCTATAATAAATCTTCGTATAGCAAGCGATATTTGTAAAACTATTAGTGGTATGTATATTATATAGTTTACAATTGATATTACAATTACCACATAAGCAGAAATGCTTCTTTGCTCTTTATAGAATCCCCATTTCATGAAAACTACTAAAACAAGAATTTCTATAAAATAAAACCAACCAACTTCACCATATGGACCTTGTATGGCCATTATTATTTGCAAAAATCCCTCTAAAAACACGTGCGTAGCTAAAAGATATAATTGATTTAACTTTGTCTTTCGTGCTGTCTTAATTATATAATATGCGATTATACAATGAAATATAAAACTAATTATAAAATATGTAATCCTTATAGGTTCTTCCGACATTCTTTTTCTCCTTAATTTTTAAACAAAAAATGCAAAAACATAATAAATTTTTCTATATTTAAATTTTTTGATTTATAATGATAAAGTTTGGATTGAAGTGGAATAAATAATTGTAGAATCTCTTACACTAATCGTGCAAATATTTTCAAAAAGAACGAAATGAAATAAAAATATCTTGATTTAAGTTAAGAATCTAATTTCTTGATTCTATCTTGTTCCTTTTGTTTTTTTTTTTCGATTTTTTTCTTTTTCTTGGCAATTTGTTTTTCTTTTTTAAGTTGTTGCTTCGCTCTTTTCTCTTTTATTTTCCTTTCCCTTTTTAATCGCTCAAGTTCCCGTTTTTCTTTTTGCAAAGCTTCTTCCTTTTCTCGTTCTTTCCTCATTCTTTCTTGCGCTTCTTTTGCTTTTGCTTCTTTTATTCTCTGCTGTTCTAACGCTTCTTTTTCCCTTCTTACCCTTTCTTGTTGTTCCTGTATTTCTTTAAGTCGTTCCATTTCAACTCTCTTTTCTTCTAGAAGCACTTTTTCCTTCTCGAGTCTCTCGTACTCTACTTGTTCTCTTTGACGTTGTACTATGGCTCTCCTCTCTCTTTCGGCAGTCTCTCTTGCTTCTCTTTCTCTTCGTTCCTTTTCCAACCGTCCCCGTTTTAATCGTTCTCTCTCTAATCTCTCAGCCTCTTCAATTTCTGTAAGCCATTTGGTAAACCTTTCAAGTAATTCATTTTTCTCCTTGAGAGAAAGTCCTAAATTTGGATCTTTCCTCGAATAAATATTTGCGTACTTGCTCATTTCCCAAATGTCTTTTTGCAGCGTTCTTGACGAACTCACGCTCATTTGATTCATGATGTCTCGAGAAATTTCAAAAGCTTGTCCTAGAGAGCGCATTTCATAGTCTTGATTGATGATATTCCTAAGATAAGATACAATTTCCTTGATATCCTTTCCTGGGGGATTAGGTAAGGGTTTAAATTCGACATGCTTTGATTTTAAGGTGTTTAATTCGAATTTTTCTTGATCGTATTCAATGGGTTTTAAATTCTCTGCACTTATTCTTTGTTGAGGAGCTTGTTGATCGTAAGTCTTATTTACTGCCTTCAGGGGAGATACTATTTCTTGTTTAGTGCTTGGTTTTCTAATGTATTGGGATGGCCAGCTTGTAAAAGCGTCCATTCGATCCGCAGCAGAGGAAAAAATAGATTGCTTGGGGGTTGTTCCTGGTGTGGTAGGAATTTGTGGCCCTTCAGACCTTAACTGTGGTGATGCGTTTTCGAGTAATGAGTATAAATACATTGGATCGAATTCGCATGTGGAAAAGATAGCTTTTAAGTGTGTTATGTATTGTTCTATGATTTGAAGATTTACAGACGAAATCGTTTCGTTTAGGAGTTGATCGGCACCAAAAACGATGCCACTTAATCCTGCGGCAGATTCCAAGTAAGTCTTATAGGGATTTACTCGCATTTTCTCTGAAACCAGGATAGTATCGTAAGAATCTAAATGAGTGCTCAGTATCATGTGTCCGTATTGGGAAACTTGATATGTACTAGGATCTCGAATGTGTTCAATAAAGTTTAAAAAAGCGTCCTTGTTAGGAATGAATACATTTCTCATTAGAGCTCCCTTGATAAATGTAATTTGATTTTCAGATTTAAAAGATAAGTCAATTGGCACCCGCACAACTTTTTCTGCGATTACTACATCCCTATCGTTTTCTAAGGTGATATTTTTAGAAGAAGCCATGTGATCGTAAACAAAATCGCTTAAGACCAGTCCCGTGAGGGTTCTATGGTCTGTGATGTACTTGCCTGATTCAATCTCAAACTTTAAGTAGTGAAATCCTAATCCAAAGAGAAAGTATAAAGTTCCCTTAGAAGTTTCTATAGAATAATCATATCCTCCAAGAAACACGACCAAGTCAGTATCAATTTTTTTAACATTATGGTTTGCATAGGTTCCTAAGGTTGGATATCCGAGTAAATCGCCCCAACTAGGAATGACAAAAAGCATGTTGTTAGGATATAGCTTATTATTTGCTTTTTGATTTTCCAACCATTCTCTCTCTAATTTTACCCTTTCTTTTCGCTCTTTTTCTAATCTTTCTCTTTCTAATTTTTCTGTTTCTAGTAAATTTTCGTTATTATACACCATAATTTTCGACAACTCTTTTTGGTTTCTTTTTGATAAAAAAATTATTATGATATATTATGGCAGGATAATATATAAGGTGATCATGATTTATTTATCTATTATGGAAAAAGATTCCATCGCTCTCATTGGATTTATGGCAACCGGAAAAACAACAATAGGAAAGTTATTAGCTGAAAAGTTAGGAAAAGAATATAGATTCGTGGAAACTGATCAATTTATTATAAATGACGCTGGAAAGACCATTCCACAAATATTTTCAGATGATGGAGAAATCAGATTTAGGGAATACGAAATAATCGCCTGTAAAAAAGCTTCTGAACTCACAAAAGTGGTCGTGTCGTGCGGAGGGGGCGTGGTACTAAACAAAATTAACATCGATTACCTTAAGCGAAATTGTCATATTGTTTTATTAAAAGCCAGTTCGGAAGAAATTTTTAAGAGGGCAATGAAAGACGGAAAGGAGTCCAGGCCGGTAATTGATAAAGAAGAACCTAACCTAGAGATTGAGACGGTTCTATCGTTTCGAAAACCATTTTATGATGCTGCAGCAGAGATCGTTATTGACACGACTGATAAGTCGATTGAAAGCATCGTGGCTGAAATTCTTAACAAAACAATCCTATTATAGAGTTGATATTTGGCTTTAAACATAAAAAAACCTTAGAATGATGACAACCACTACAGAATTTATGGATATTTCTAAACAGGTTTCTGATAAAATTAAAATTCCTTCAATTTCCGATGTATTCATTCCACAT
>JBHLMB010000280.1:0-4734 GCA_048938565.1 Promethearchaeota archaeon
TTATCTAGAATAGGAAGGTGGGTTTTAGGTGTCCAGTCAAGAAAGCGCGTGAAGACACCCACAATGGCTCATCCTCTTAATAATTTATTATTTGAGCGGCATATTAAAGAAATTCAGGAATTGGGAAGGAATTCCTTTTTAATAATATCAAATCGCTCGATATTTAATTCGAAATTTTGGAAAGAAAATAATGAAGATTTTTTTTTTATATTTGATTACACTGGAAAGATTGAAACCTTTAGAAAAATTATCAATGAGAACGGAGAAAAACTAATTAATGCTGATGTATTGACAATAATTCCCTTTAATAATCCCACTTCTTCTATTGATAAGGTTTTTGCCCTTAATGAAATAAACCATCAGCTAGGCATTGCTCGAAGAATTTTGGCTGATAATCCAAATATAAAATTTGGATTAACAATTAAGCTTTTTGATCATCCAGAATTACTGGATGAATATGAAAGTATAATAAAAGATCACGATAATATCGTACTTCTTAATTTTACGGACATTTTTAATGAATTTGGTCACTATCGCTCCTTTCTAGAAGTCATATTCTGCCTAAAATCTACCTATAATAACAACATTGCACTAATGGCATCTGGTCATATTCTTCCAAAACATTATCCATTTTTAATATATATTGGAGTCGACATAATAAATAGTTCTTATTCTACATTCAAGGGAGCTAATAACTTATACGACGGAATTGATTACTTAATGCCCTTTGATAAGATTCAATATTTACCATGTTCGTGTGAAGCTTGTCGTAAGTTAATATATCTCATAGAGCAAAAAAGAACCATTGAAAATACAATCTTAATTCAATTACACAACACAATTACGGCACATTGCCACATGAACAAGATAAATCAATATTTAATATCAGAAGATTTTCGAGCTTTTGTAGAAAAATCGTGCCTCAACGACTTGAATCTTCTTTCTGCGTTAAAAATACTTGATAAGCAATATGTGGAATACCTCAAAAATGAGACTCCTATCACTCAAAACATTAAAGTAGTAACTGTTCTTGGTCCAAGCTCTTACAATCGTCCTGATTTCTTGGGATTTCGAAATAGGCTTTTAAAACATTTTAAACCTGAATCTGATACAAGAATCATAATTTTGCTTCCATGTTCTGCAAAAAAACCATACTCCGAATCTAAATCCCATCAAAAGTTTTTGAAAATATTAAAAAAGTTCTCGAACTTTAATTCTTTTCAAGAAATTATACTAACATCCCCGCTTGGTGCTATTCCCAGGGAACTAGAGCAACTTTATCCTGCGAGTTCTTACGACATATCAGTGACAGGGTATTGGGACGAAGAAGAATTACAAATTGCCTCAAAAATGCTCGCAGGCCTGATAGAGAAGCACGAACAGAATATACCTGTAATTTGTCATTTAGAAGGTCAATACCTCGAAATCGTCTCAAGAGCTCAAAAACTAGTGCAAAATCCATTTTTTTTTACAAATCCGAAGGATGGCATCACTTCGAGGGAATCATTACTTTCATTGAAAAATACGGTTCAAAAATGCTCCGAATCATTCATAAAAGACCACCTATCATCATCCTTAAGCAAACTAAAAAATTATTGGACAAGAAGCATTATAAAGATACTGGATTATCAATTTAGGTTTAATGTGGGTGAAATAATATGTATAAATGGTATTAAAACAAGAAATAATCGTACAAACACTCAGCTTGAGTTTTTTGACGCAAGTTCTCGAGAAAAATTGGGCATATTCAAAAAGAAATCTGGACAAGTCTTGTTGTCGATAAAAGGAGCAGAGAGAATAAAACCTCCTATACCAAATTTCATCGTTTTCGATGGCGATAAAATTTCAGGAAACACTCTTTTTCGACCGGGTATTTTAGATTTTAGCAATGATATACTTCCGGAATCTAATGTAATTGTGTTAGACAAGGAAGGAAAAAAAGTTATTGGTGTTGGAATTTCACTTGTTGGAGCAAATTTCTTAAAGAACTCAAAAATAGGGAGGGTGGTAAGAATTTATGAAAAAATCAAATAGCCCATTTTCACCTTTAAAAGACAAAATACTCCATCTTCGATCAATCGCCTTACGAAAGAGAAAACCATTAGATTCAGAAAGAATAAATCGCCCCGTTAGTTATTGGATTAAAGAGGATCGTCTTCGGAGCGGAATAGGGAAAGAATTTACAATAATCTTGCGTACAAAAGGCTGTAAATGGGCTTTAAGTGAAAATGGAGGCTGTTCCATGTGTGGTTACATTCAAGACGCAAGTACAAATGATATTACAGAATCTAATTTAGTGGCTCAATTCGACCACGCTTTAAGCGATAAAATAAAAGAAATCACTAATGATTCCCATAATTATGTGATAAAATTGTTTAATTCTGGCAGTTTTTTTGACGAATCAGAGATTAGTTCCTCAACAAGAAAGGCTATTTATGAAAAAATTTCAAACATCGATAAATTCAAGGAAGTAGTTGTCGAATCCAGGGTGGAATTTATTAACTCCTCTGTTCTGAAGGAAATGGCAGATTCACTGAAAAAAAAATACATTGAGGTTGCCATTGGCTTGGAAACAGCGAGCGATTATGTAAGACAAAATTACGTGAATAAAGGGCTCCTTTTGGAAGATTTCAAGCAAGCAATCTTAAACTGTAAAAAATATGGAATTGGTGTTAAAGCTTATTTGCTGTTCAAGCCCCCTTTTCTAAGCGAAAAAAGCGCTATTGATGACTGCTTTGATTCAATAAAAACCTGCATTGAACTCGGTGTAAGCACGATTTCAATAAATCCCATAAACATCCAAAAGGGATCCTTAGTTGAATTTTTATGGAAGCAGAAAAAATATCGGCCACCGTGGTTTTATTCTCTTTTCGCTTGCTTGAAGAAAGCGTTAAGGCCCGAAGATCTCAAATTGGTCCGGGTAGTTTCAGATCCTTCTGGTTCCGGGAGTCCTAGGGGGATACACAATTGCACCGATAGGAATTGCAATGAAATAATGATGAGAATGCTCAGGAAATTTGTTCTTACTCAAAATATTCACGAACTTAACTATAAAGAAAGTAAGTGTAATTGTATTTTTTTGTACGAAAGCCAAAAAAACTACTTTTAATCAAAGACACTTTATAAATTTTGAAATTAAAAAAATCAAGATCCTGATAAAATTTTTGCAATTTAATAATAAGACTAGGGGAATGATAAAATCACCTATTCGATCCAATACATCTTTTTTCAAATCTCGATAATACTCGTGCTAAGTTTCCCACATAGTCCCACGACACTTGTTTAACACTGAGATTGCCAAAAAAATAAATACCTTTAAATTAGATATAGATTTACTATGAAATATCATATAACAAAATGTTTGCGGGATATCATTAAACCTTGAAAAACTGGATTAAACTTGAAGTGTTTTATCTCGGAAAGTCTAAAAAGCATTTTATCTTTAGGATGAAAAGATGGAATCGTGATCTCGAAAAAATCCTCAAAAAGGCCATATACGACGAGAATTACGACGAAGTTGGCTATATCAAAGATATTTTTGGCCCTATTGATTTGCCATTTATTTCAGTAAAAGCAAATCAAAATCAAGAATTCGAATTTAATCCAAATCTCAACATGTACGCAAAAATATCCTAGTTATAAAAATAAAGGGTGTGGAATTCATTTCAAGCTGGAAAGAACTAAAAACATTCACCAAGGAACAGCATTCGGAGGGTAAAATTTGTTCCGAATGTGGTAAACACATATTTTTTGACGAAAACAGGGGGCATACCGTTTGTGAAGAGTGTGGACTCGTTCATTCTGAAAAGCACATTGATCGAGGGCCTGAATGGCGAGCTTTTGATTCAGACCAAAAGAAAAAGCGAACTCGAACGGGAGCACCAATGACATATATGATTCACGACAAGGGATTAAGTACGATGATAGACTGGAAAAATAAGGATATTTTCGGTAAGGAAATTCCAGCAAAACTCCGAGGTCAAATTTATAGACTCCGAAAATGGCAAAGTAGGATACGAGTATCTGACGCAACGGAAAGGAACTTGACCTTTGCCCTTAGTGAACTCGACCGGATGGCCTCAAATCTTGACCTCCAAAAAAATTTAAGAGAAAGCGCAGCTAAAATATATCGAGATGCCGTAGAGAAGCATTTAATTCGTGGTAGAAGTATTGAAGGAGTAGCAGCGGCGAGTTTATATGCCGCATGTAGGAGATTTCAAATACCTCGAACTTTAAACGAAATCGCTGAAGTTGCGCGCGTAGATAAAAAAGAAATTAGCAGATCATTTCGCTTTATATCGATGGAGTTACTTCTAGACTTAAATCCAACAAAAGCGTCTGATTTTTTACCCCGGTTTATTTCCGAACTTCGATTAAGCCCTGAATGTCATAAAGTTGCCAAAAAAATATTAAACGAGTCTGAAAGGAGAGGATTTACTTCAGGACGAGCACCAGTAGGACTCTGTGCTGCTGCAATATATGCTGCGTCCATGTTAGTAAGAGAAAGGAGGACTCAAAAACACATCGCTCAAATAGCAGGCGTGACAGAAGTCACCGTGCGCAACCGCCTCTCCGAACTAGTAGAAAATTTAAATCTATCAATATCAATTAAAAGAAAACGAGAATAAATCATTTAATCACTTTATTAATTTTTAATTAATGGATCATTTTTTTTGTATGTTTAAAGATTTTAATCAAAACTTAAAATTGAACCTTTTCAAATTCTTTTTTTGT